>JBAVYC010001566.1:0-2193 GCA_049698595.1 Desulfobacterales bacterium
TTAACCGGCCGCCTTTTGAAGGTGAAGGCACCACGCCGCCCTATTGATCCGGCCGATCCTTGTCTGTCGGAATGAAAAAATTTTCTCACCAAGCGGGCGCAGAAACGACTTGTTTGTCCGAAAATTGATTGATAGGGGTCGGGAAGAGCTTTCGCTCTCCCCGCCCTCCGAACCGTGCATGCGGTTCTCCCGCACACGGCTCTCCAGTCGGTGGTTTCAACATCGTGATCGGCACGCCAATGCATGGGCTTCGGTCATGGTGAAAAGCCCGTACTTAGCGAAGTAGGCATTCGGCCAGCGTCTGTTATCCGCATAGCAACGGCCCATGCCAGGACGCTTTTGCTGTTTCCGTAATATGGCTCGCAATCGGCGACGGATGAGACCGTCAACCGATTTGAAAACATAGGGATTCGCATGTTTGAAGTAACCAAACCATCCTATCAGCATGGGGTTCAAACTTTCGATGACCTGTTGTATGCTTTTCCCACAGGTACGTTTGGTCTTGGTACGGATTCGATCCCGCAAGGATCTCATGCTTTTCTTACGGACCCATCGTTTTCCGGCTTCGAATCGATAACCCAAAAACTCGAAGCCCTCACCTGGTACCGAACAATCCCCTACATGCGTCTTGTCCGGGTGAAGCGTCAAACCGTTTTCCGATACCCAGGCCCGTATCTCGGCAAGTGCCGATTGGGCCGATTCCGCATTTGGACACATCACGACAAAATCATCGGCATAACGTACCATGTGATATCCTTTCGTACGCATCAGGCTGTCAAGTGGATGCAGATACAAATTCGCCAGAAGCGGGCTAATCACTGCGCCTTGCGGCGTTCCACCGACCGGCGTCCAACGTTTAAGATCGCTGACCACGTCCTGCTTCAGGTACCCACGGATCAGCTCAAGAAGCCTCCCATCGCTGATTCGCATTTCCACCGATTCCATCAGTCGATCATGTGGAATCGTATCGAAGTAGCTCGCCAAGTCCGCATCCACAACATATGTGAAGCCTTTCTTGATCAGGCGCTCCACCTCTCTAAGGGCATCCTTGCAGCCGCGTTCCGGGCGAAAGCCGTAGCTCGATTCCTCGAACTCCTTTTCGAAAATCGGCTCTATCGCCATCTTCAACGCTGTCTGTACGATGCGGTCCTTGACCACTGGAATTCCCAACGGACGGGTCTTTCCCGGCCCTTTGGGGATCTCCACTCGCCTGACCGGCTGCGGTCGATAACTACCCGATTTCAGGGCTTCCGACAGTTCCTGAAGATATCCCGCCGCCCGGTGTCCAAACCGTTGGACACTTTGGCCGTCCACGCCGGCCGAACCCTTATTGGCAGCAACCTTCTGCCATGCAATCTCAAGCGTTCGCAGACGACTGACTTTGTCAATCAGGCTGAACCATTTACCTCCTTTGACGCCGTTTTCCAGCGCCGCCAACATGTGTTCTGTCCAGATCGAGGCTTCCACCCAACTTCCGGTTTCTGTGCCTTGTTTAGTACCGCCATGGCGGTACACTGGCGACACGTAGCTTATGCATTGCCTGTTACTGGATTTCACACATCCACCTTCCTGCCTCCCTTTCCTCGGCGTGGCTTTGCTCTCCACGCTTTTCGCGGATATTACCGCTACAGTACTATGAAGGCTCTGACTCCTGCCCGCGTCACCTCGCGTACAGGTCTCCCCGTTTACCGCACAATGCCTTCCGACCATTCCATCTCCAACCACCTGACGTACCCCTGCCACAGCTTTATCACGCTACCCATCAGCTCGGCAGGTCCCCTTCCCAAGGGTACAGGCTTCGCCCTTCTCCCAGCAAGCTCGCCGGTATCGCCCGGCCGAATCGAGTTCGTCATCCTACAGACTGGTCGTTCACCTCCCGTTGCTCCCCACCCCGCCTCACGGCGACGCAGTTACGTTCGGTTACAGGCCCGGAGAGCGATAGACCTGAAAAGGACTTTCACCTCTTTGACATCGTGCGCTCACGGGCGCACTGGGAGCGGCTTCCAGCCGCGAAAAAAGTCGCTTTATAGCTATCATCGCGGCTGGAAACCGCTCCCACAATCCGAAATAAAATCGATACAAAATTACTGAGCTTTTCGCTCATTTAGGGTAATACTCAATGGTTTCGCTAACCCAACACATTAGGCATAAACATCATTAAATATGGTATCAATAGAAGGATAGGGACTCTTT
>JBAVYC010001567.1:0-15245 GCA_049698595.1 Desulfobacterales bacterium
ATGTAAGTGATCGTCTGCCAGACAAAACTTTTAGATGGGTCATCCGTTCAGGGGTTCAACGTTCAGGGTACTTCTGAACCTGTGAACGCTTACGATGCTTTTATCGGCGGTAACAAAAAAGGGGGCTGTTATGAGGCAAAAATTACTAACTGTAGCGATTATTTCGTTTTTTATCCTGGGCCTGGTGTTTTTTGCCTGCAGCCCCAAGGATTCTGAAACCATTAAAATCGGAATCAACGCGCCGCTCACCGGCGATATTCCCAAGGTCGGTGAGGGCACCAAATTCGCTGCCCAGATGTGGCTTGAAGACGTCAATGCGGCCGGCGGCATTGACATCGGTGGTAAAAAAATAGAGGTGGAACTGATTATTGATGACAACGAATCCAAAGCCGAGTCCGCCGTAAAAGCCAACGTAAAGCTCATTACCGAGGATGAAGTTTTGGCCATTGTTGGACCCCAGTCCTCAAAGCAAGCGGTGCCCGCCGGCGCTAAAGCCAATGAACTGAGCACACCGATGATCAGTCCCTGGTCGACCAACCCCAATACCACCAAGGATCGTCCTTATGTGTTTCGCGGCTGCTTTCTCGATCCGTTTCAGGGACCGGTTGCGGCCAGGTTTGCCAAAGATGAATTCGGTTTCACCAAAGCGGCTGTTCTCTATGACGTCGCCAGTGATTATCCGAAGGGATTGGCTGAATTTTTCAAAGCGGCCTGGGAAGACTTAAACGGTACCGGTTCGGTGGTTGCCTTTGAAAGTTTCACCACCCAGGACACCGACTTCAGCTCCCAGCTTACCAAAATCATCCGTTCCGGAGCCGAATTTATGTTTACCCCCCAATACGATAACGAAGTGGCCCTGATTGTTCAGCAGGCTCACCTGCTGGGCTGGGATAAACCGATTGTGGGCAGTGACAGCTGGGGTTCGGCTGAAACCGTCAAGCTCTGTGGTAAAGACTGCTACGGCCTTTTCTTCAGTACCCACTATGCCGCCGCCGGTGCCAAAGGTGCGGCTGCGGAATTCATCAATCGCTATAAGAAAGAGCATGGCTATGTGCCCGATGATGTGGCCGCCCTGACGTGGGATTCCATGGGTATCGTTCAAAAAGCGATCGAAGGGGCCGGCGTGCTAACCGGCGATATCAAAAAAGATCGCAAGGCCGTACGCGATGCCATGGCCAGCATTAAAGACTTCGACGGAATTACGGGCGGGATGAGCTTTACCGAGGACGGCGATCCCATCAAGTGTGCCGTCATCGTACGCATCAGTGATGCCGGTGAATTTGAATTTTATAAATCTGTCTGCCCGTAGCAATTTCCAATGTTGAAAAATTTGAATGTTTATGATAAGCACCCTATCACTTTTCCGGATTCTATGAAGTCGGCTATTGAGTCCACAACACTTTAATACAGGATGTCTAAAAAGGAGGTTGATGATGAAAAGAACATTATTAATTGTGACTGTGATTTCATTTTTTGTGGCGGGCCTGGGGATTTGTGCATTTGCCAAAGGACCCGACAGCATCAGAATCGGCGTTAATGCGCCGCTCACCGGCGATATTCCCAAGGTGGGTGAGGGCACCAAATTTGCCGCCCAGATGTGGCTGGATGATGTCAATGCGGCCGGTGGTATTGAGGTCGGAGGGAAAAAATACAAGGTCGAGTTGATTATCGAAGACAATGAATCCAAAGCCGAATCCGCCGTTAAAGCCAACACCAAGCTGATTACCGAGGAAGATGTTTTGGCCATTGTCGGTCCCCAGTCGTCGAAGCAGGCGATTCCCGCGGGCGGCAAAGCCAATGAACTGGGCACGCCGATGATCAGCCCTTGGTCAACCAACCCCGACACTACCAAAGATCGTCCTTTCGTGTTTCGCGGCTGCTTTTTGGATCCGTTTCAGGGGCCGGTGGTTGCCAATTTTATCAAAGACGAGTTCGGTTTCAAAAAGGCGGCCGTTCTTTACGACGTGGCCAGTGACTATCCCAAGGGGCTGGCCGAATTTTTCAAGGCGGCCTGGGAAAAGCAGAACGGGCCCGGCTCGGTCGTGGCCTATGAAAGTTTCACCACCAAAGATGCCGACTTCAGCTCCCAGCTGACGAAAATTAATAATTCCGGAGCTGAAGTGCTGTTTACACCCCAGTATTACAACGAAGTGGCCTTGATCGTTCAGCAGGCCCATCAGCTGGGCTGGAATAAACCGATTGTGGGCAGCGACAGCTGGGGCTCGGCCGAGACCGTAAAACTTTGCGGCAAAGACTGCTATGGCCTTTTCTTCAGCACCCATTATGCGGCGGCCGGCGCCAAAGGCGCCACCAAGGCCTTTATCGATCGCTATAAAAAAGAGCACGGCTATGTGCCGGATGACGTGGCTGCGCTGACCTGGGATGCCATGCGCATCGTTCAGGCGGCCATTGAAGGCGCCGGTGAGCTTACCGGCGACATCGAAAAGGACCGCATCGCCGTGCGCGATGCCCTGGCTAGCATTAAAGACTTTGACGGAATTACCGGCAAGATGACGTTTACCGAAGACGGCGATCCGATCAAGTGTGCCGTCGTTGTACGGATCAGCGATGCCGGTGAGTTTGAATTCTTTAAATCTGTCTGTCCATGAGACAGGTTATAACCGTTCCAGGTTCAGGGTTCAGAGGTTAAAGGTTGACCTCGATCCTGAACCCCGGGACGTCTGCGCCGCAAAGATAATTTGGGCTTGGTTCTAACATCGGCCAGGGCTTGTTCGTAGGTGGGGTTGAGCCTCCCGGTATCTTTTGTTGGGTTTCGTTCCTCAACCCAACCTACGTGCCAGCCATTTTTTTGCTGTCAGCGAAACCCAACAAAATGGCTGAAGATAGAACCGTCCCCGATAATTTCAAACGCTGGAAACGGAATTGAGGTTTGAATATTCTGGGAATGCTACCGATTAGCGGAGCCAAGGAGACCACTGATGGTATTTTTTCAAAACCTGGTCAACGCATTGCAGTGGGGCAGCTTTTACGCGCTCATAGCGTTGGGATATTCCATGGTGTACAGCATCCTGATGCTGTTTAATTTTGCTCACGGGGATATTTTCATGGTCGGCGCTTATATCGGATTAGGCGTAGCCACTACGATCGTAGCCCTTACCGCCATGGGATCTTTTGCGCTGCCCGGCTGGTTGATTCTGGTTTTTACGATTCTGATCTCCATGCTCCTGACGTCTTTTGTCGGTATGTTTGTTGAACGCGTCGGCTACCGTCCCTTGCGCGATGCACCAAGGGCATCGGCCGCTATTACCGGTCTGATGATCGGCATCATTTTAGAAACCGGTAATCTGATTTTGCTGGGGGCCCAAAGATACAGTTTCCCATCGTTGATCGAAACATCCACCTATTCTCTGGGTGGGGTTTTCGTGACCAACAAAAAAATTATGATCGTGCTGGTATCCATTGCGTTGTCTTTTGCACTGCACCAGTTTATCCGCCGCACGCGCTGGGGGATGGCGATGCGGGCCATGGCTTTTGATTATGCAGTTGTGCCTTTAATGGGCGTACCGCTTAATAGAATCGCTGCGCTCACTTTTGCCATCGGTTCAGGATTAGCCGCCGTAGCCGGCATTCTATTCGGCGTCGCCTATCCGGTATTAGATCCCTACATGGGGATTCTTATCGGCTGGAAAGCTTTTGTGGCCGCAATTTTAGGCGGTCGCGGTTCGGTCGTGGGGGCCACCCTGGCGGGCTTTTTACTGGGCTTTATCGAAATGTTTGTGCCGATGGTCTTTCCGTCCACCTTTCGAGATTTAATCGCATATTCAATTATTTTACTTATTCTGGTGTTTCGGCCGCACGGTTTCTTTGGCGAACCCTATAGTGCCAAACTGAGGCTGTGATTGGAATGACGAATTTCGAATGACGAGTGACGAATGGCGACGTCAGGTATTCTTTCGATATAAATACCAAGGTTGAGCAGTTCAGGGTTCAACGTTCCGGGTTGAAAAACCTCCAATCAGCCGGCTGTAACCTTTGAACCGTGAACCCTGAACCTTGAACCAGACAATTCAGGAAATAGCAATTTGAGGAACAAGGACATGAAATGGAATTAACGAGCGACGGGCTGTCAACGGACAAGAGACAGATTTCAAGCCAAATCCGGCTATTCTTTGCCCAGATTCCCCTGCTCAGTTGGCTGCTGGGTGCGCTGGTTGCGGTGGCGTTGGAATATTTTATCGGTACGCCATTTGCCCGAACTTTGGGGTTGCGCAAAGCGCCGATGCTATTCGGTTTTGTTATCATGCTCAAAAAGCCGGCCCTGATCCACAGTGCCGCAATTTATTTTGTGCTGATTTACCTATTACCGATCGGTGCGATAGCACGGTTGAGTGCCGCCGGCATGAACCGGCTGGCAGCCAAACTTCTCGATTTTCCTCAGATGCTCTCAGTTTTCATTCATCTGGGGGTGTTATACGCAATTTTGCACTGGTGGTCGGACATGACCCTCTATCGGGCAGATGTGCTCAGATTTACCATGATCGCCGTTCTGCTGACACTGAGTTTGAACATTATCAACGGCTACATGGGCGAATTTTCATGTTCTCACCCGGGGTTTATGGCATTGGGCGCCTATGCCTCCTCGGTTTTTACCGTCTCCCTGTTTGCCGATGACCGACTTTTCGGGACAGCGCTGCTTCCTCACTGGCTCGGTCCTTTCTTTTTCCCCATTGCTTTAATCTTCGGCGGACTGGTGGCTGCTATTGGCGCGTTGGCGGTGGCCATTCCTTCTTTCAGGACAAGGGGGGATTACCTGGCCATTATTTCACTGGCGTTTATGTTCATTGTAAAAAGTCTGATCGAGAATCTGGAATTTGTGGGGGGCCCCCGTGGCTTGGGCGATCAGCCCGATTGGGCCAATCGACCGGTGGTCTTCGTAACCGTTGTGCTCGGTATCTGGATCATGAATAATTTTGTGCGCTCCACGCTGGGCAAAGCTTTGAATGCGGTGCGCGACAACGAAATGGCTGCGGATGCCATGACCGTAAACACCCGGCGCACCAAAATCACGGCATTTTTATTTGCCGCCTTTTGGGCCGGCGTAGCCGGCGGATTGTATGCCCATGTTCTGCGATACGTGAATCCGGGAACCTTCGGCATCCAGAAACTGGCCGAGGTTCTGGCAATGGTCTATTTCGGCGGGCTGAACTCTGTCTACGGGTCCATTGTCGGTGCCTGCAGCATCAGTTTGCTTGGTGAGGTGCTGCGACCGCTGGAACTTTTTAAATGGATCATCATTCCATTGCTTTTGATCCTGGTAATGATTTATCGTCCAACCGGCCTGATCGCATTCAAGGAATTTGACGTTAAAAAATTAGTTCAGCCGAAGAAAAAATCGTAATTGAGTTGATTGGTTTATTAGTTGATTGGTAAAGAAAGGTTGACTCGTCAAGTGGTTGAATAGTCCAATGGGCGACGGAATAAAATCGATCTAAATCCGATATTCAATTAACTATTCGACGAATCAACTATTTAACTAAATACCGGACTTTTATCTTCCTGGAATGTTATATACCACCCAGGTCCTACGGCAAAACCGGACATTCTATTTATTAGCACGAGGTATAGCATGTCATTGCTTCAAATTGACAAAATGACGCATTATTTTGGCGGATTAAGGGCCGTTTACAATTATGGACTTGAAATCGACCCCGGCCAGATTCGGGGGCTGATCGGTCCCAATGGTGCCGGCAAAACAACCATCTTTAACTTGATTACCGGCATTTACCAGCCCACTGAAGGGACCATTTCATTAGCGGGTAATAAATTAAATGGACGCTCACCGCACCAGATTGCCTCCCTGGGAATCGGTCGGACATTTCAAAATATGCTTTTATGGCGGCATATGACCGTGCTGGAACATGTAAAAATGGCCCGTTATTCCAAACTGACCTATGGCCTGATAGGTGCATTTTTTGGCACGCCGAAACGTCACAAGGAAGAGGCCGAAAGTGAAGAGAGGGCCCACTATCTCTTGAAAATGATGGGAGTGGACCAGTTTTCAGATCAGATTGTACTCAACCTGGCATACGGCGCCCAGCGAAGAGTGGAAATGGCCCGGGCCTTGGCAATGGAACCTAAGGTTCTGTTTTTGGATGAACCCACCGCCGGTATGAACCCGGAGGAACTGGTTCAGATGATGGACATTATCCGTAAGGTCCATAGTGAATTGGGTCTGGCCATTTTTCTCATCGAGCACCGGATGAAAGTGGTCATGGAACTTTGTCAGAAAATTCAGACTCTGGTCTTCGGCGAGGTGATTGCCGAGGGGACACCGGAAGAAATCCAGAGTAACCCCAGTGTGATCGATGCTTATCTGGGCAAGGAGATGGTTGAATAATGTCACTAGCGGTTGAGGACCTGAGGGTATCGTACGGCAACATTAAAGCGCTGCACGGACTTAGTTTTCAAATTGAAGAGGGCGAGATTGTCTGCATCATCGGCGCTAACGGCGCCGGTAAGAGCACCACCCTAAAGGCAATTTCCCGTATGATTCCGGTTGAAGCCGGGTCGAAGATGACGTATGCGGGTAATGACTTGCTGGGGTACCCCGCCGATAAAGTCGTGAGCGAACTGGGAATCTCCCATGTGCCGGAGGGCAGGCGTTTATTTGAAAATTTGACGATTACCGAAAACCTCAAACTGGCCACCTTTGCCAGGAAAGACAAAGATCAGATTCAACAGGATGTCAAACGGGTGTTTTCCATTTTTCCCCGGTTGGAGGAGCGTCAAACCCAGAAATCAGGCACTTTAAGTGGCGGTGAGCAGCAGATGCTGGCTGTGGGCAGAGCTTATATGAGCGGGCGTAAGGTCATGCTGCTGGATGAGCCTTCCATGGGGCTGGCGCCTTTGTTAATGATGAGCATGTTCGATGCCCTAAAGGAAATCAACCAGGAGGGCACTACCATTCTGTTGGTGGAACAAAATGCCCGCATGGCGCTGCAATTTGCCCAACGGGGATATGTGCTCGAAAACGGCCATCTGGTGGTGGAAGGGCCCTCCGATGAACTGCTGGAAAATCCGGAGGTTAAGAAAGCCTATCTGGGTGGGTAATTCGTTTCCAACCACAAATGATCTTTTTATCCAATCTCGGTGTCAATCTTCGCCCTCGATTGTGCGGCGTAGTAAACTACGCCTCCGCACAAGGGCTTGCTTTCCTTGACCTTGGGCAAAAATCCTCATTTCTGGATTGGAAACACCAATTGATATCATCTTTTGTAGCAGTCACTCGGGGACGGGCACTATTAAAAAAAAAGGAACGACGAGATGATTGAAAAAATACCTTTCGGAAAGACCGGTCACCTGAGTTCCAGAACCATTTTCGGTTCAGTGAGTTTAGGCCGGGTCAGCCAATCCGATGCGGATCGCGTTTTGGACCTTTTGTGGGAATTCGGTGTCAACCATATCGACACCGCTCCCAAATATGGGGAGGCCGAATTGCGGTTGGGACCCTGGATGAAAAAATATCGAGATCAATTTTTCCTGGCCACCAAAACCAGTGAGCGAACTTATCAGGATGCCAAAGACCAATTTCAACGATCTTTAGACAGACTTCAGGTGGACCGCGTCGACCTCCTTCAGTTTCACAATCTGACCGATGTCGTGGAGCGGGAGATTATTATGGGACCCGGCGGGGCCTTGGAGTTTCTGGTTGAGGCCAGGGAAGAGGGATTGACGCGCTTTATCGGCATCACCGGTCATGGTCTCGATACGCCGAGGTTTCACCGGCAAACCCTGGAACGTTTCGCCTTTGATAGTGTGCTTTTGCCGTGTAATTATCTGCTCATGCAGGACGCGACTTATGCCGATGAATGGGAGCGACTCATCTCTTACTGCCATGAACGTCAAATTGCCGTACAGACGATTAAATCCATTGCCCGGGGATATTGGGGCGCTAAAACTTGGAGCCATAGCACTTGGTATGAACCGCTGTCCGATGAAGCGGCTATTGCCAAATGTGTCCATTGGGTATTCGGCATTCCCGGTATCTTCCTTAACACGGTCGGCGATTTGCAAGAACTGCCCAAGGTTCTGAAGGCTGCGGATGGCTTTGAGAAACGCCCAACTGAGGCAGAAATGAACGCCATCGTCGAAAAAATGAATATGCAGACGCTGTTTAACTAGTTCTTCTTAACTATTACTTCATAATTCAACTTTTGATCTCAAAAAGATTACCATCGTCGTCTGAAACAAATGTAAGCAATTTGTCACCCCTCGGCACCTGAACGATTTTTACCTGCAAGGTGCGGCACTTTTCGAGAAATGCGGCTAGATCATCGACTTCGAGACAAACGTGTTCGATGCGCCTGATACCGCTATGGTTATGACGGGTAATGAATATCTCAAAATGAAGAAAATCATCCTGGTAGTTAATGATTTTTAGTTCGGAATCAATATCGAACAAAGCTTTAGAAAGGTCAGCAGGAATCGTTTTCGGCTCCGACTTTTTCAGCCCTAACAAGCTTTTGTAAAATTTATCCGATTTTTCCTCAGAGCTACTGGTAAGTGCGATGTGGCGTAAAAGCATTGAACCCTCCCTCCGATCTTTCGAGTGGACTATAGAAATCCTCGGCTTTATTGTCAACGCTGAATATGCTTTCGGTGCAGGGCTCCGTCATTTAAATAAGTAGTTTACTGATTTAACACAATCACCTGCTTGATGAAAATCATGAAAATTCCAAGCACCAAAAAACAAATCTCAAACAAAACCCAATGACCCAAATTCAAAATTCCAAACAAATAATCCGTCTGCAGTCGTGCCCAACTGTATCATCACCGACAGAGTCGTGTTTGCGAAGCGATGCGATACGAATGTGGTGAATGTTTTGGTCATTGAATATTGAAATTTGGGATTTATTTGTAATTTGGCGCTTGAGATTTGGGATTTTATTATCTTATAAAACCTTCTAATGCCACTGGTTTAGAATTTACTTTGAGATTACCCCGGCTCTCGGTATTCAAAGCTTGAAAGCCTCCACTTCCAGCCTGACCATATCCACGTGGACCAGACCTTCTTCATCCGGGGGGTGTCTGACAAGATAGGCATCCAATATAGCCTCGATGAATTCCGCCTGCATCTGCACCGGAACCCTTGACAGGTATGGCAACCAGGTGCTCCTGAGCCAGCCGGCAAAACCATCCTTGCCCTGGTGCTGCATGTCTTTGGGTATTAGCTCCACCCGGCGGGCTTTGAGCCCGGCCTCGGCCAGCCAGCGCTGGTACTCGTCGACACCGTAAAATCCATAAGGAAAGGGAAAATCGGAAAAAAAGGGCGACCATTTGGTTGTTTTCAGCAACTCATCCAATATCCCTAATATCGCATGGGCATTTCCCCTGCCGCCCATCTGAAACAGCAGGCGCCCGCCTTTTTTCAACGCTTTCCTGACCCGCTGCAACATCTGCAAATGTTCTTTGATCCAGTGAAGAACGGCATTGGAAAATACCACATCGAACCATTCCACATATTCCAAATCCCGGACATCAATAAGTTTGAACATCAAATCGGGGCACCCCGCTTTGACTTGGTGACGGGCAGCCAGTTCGATCATTTGCGGAGAGCTGTCAATTCCGACTATCCGGCCGTTCGGAAGCTGAGCCGCAATTAAGGCTGTAACCTTGCCGTCCCCGCAGCCAATGTCGAGCACCGTCTCATGGCCGCGTAGAGCTAATTTTTCGGTGAGTTCGCAGGCCCATTTAAATTGTTCGGAAGAATGTTGGGCATAATCTGCGGCATCCCACTGGTAATTTCTTTCAGAATTCAACCTGAATTAACCTCCGATCAACATGTTAGGCAGGTAGGTGACCAGCTCGGGGAAAATGATCAGTACCAGGATCGTGAGCAAAATGGGTATTAAAAAGGGAACCAGGGCCCAGACGACTTCTTCGAAGGTCTGATTGGTAATTCCAACTAGGACATAGATCACGTTTCCGAACGGCGGGGTGATCACCCCAACCGAGAGCGATATGACCATCAGCACACCGAAAAACAGAGGATCGACACCAACAACCTTAACCATCGGAGCCATGATTGGTGTGAAAATGAGCACGGACTCGATAACCGACATAAAGCAGCCGATGATCAGGAAAAAGAGCATCAACATGATGAGCAGGATCGTAGAATTGGTGGTTAGTTGGACAATACCCTCGGCTAGCGTCATCGGTATTTGAAGTCTAACCAGCAGCCAGCCGTAAAGACCGGCAACAGAAATTATAAATAAAATGATGGCGGTAAACTCTACCGTGCTCTTGAAGATGTCGAGAAGATCTTTCCAGCTAACATCCCGGTAGATGGCCATGCCAAGAACGATGGCATATATACTGGCGACCGCTCCCGATTCGGTCGGTGTGAAAATACCGGACCAGATGCCGCCGACAATGATCAGTGGCGTCATCAGCGACAAAAAAGCCTTTTTGGACAGGCCGGCAATCTCCTTAAACGTCGGTCTTGGTTTCAATGGCATTTTCACACGGTAAGACAGAACAACCGTCATTATCATCAGGGCGCCGCCGAGAATGACCCCGGGGATCAGACCGCCGATGAACAGGCCGCCGACACTGACATCAGAGAGCCACCCGTATATCACCATCGCCACGCTGGGCGGTATAATAGGGCCAATAACCGAAGAGGCTCCGGTGATGCCGGTGCTGTATTTCATCGGATACCCCTGATCCTTCATGGCCCTGATCTCCAATGCCCCCAGGCCGGCTGCATCTGCCACAGCCGTGCCGGACATGCCGGCGAAGATCATGCTGGCCAGAACGTTTACATGTCCCAGACCTCCTCTAAGGTGTCCTACCAGGGAGTTGGCGAACCCGAAAATACGAGGTGTAACGCTGCCTTTGTTCATCACGTTGGCGGCTAAGATAAAGAAAGGCACGGCCAGCAAAGGAAAATTGTTTACGCCGTGCATCATTTTTAAAGGCAACAACGTTATCGGAATGCTCAACAAATCGTTTTCCAGCCAGAGCACGGCCAGACAGGTCAGGCCTATGGAGGCGCACACCGGAATACCTACCAGAAATAGGACGATAAGAAGGCCAATGAAAAAGACCAAAGTAAACATATTGGTTTTCCTTAATCCCCAAAACGCTTATATGAGACTACACGAAATTAAAACAGCGAACCGCAGAATATCGAATATCGAACCGCAGAATGACGAAGGGTGGTTTCGCTGCGCTCAATCTTTTTATAGAACAGAGAAACAAAGACCTTAAGCCTTCTAATAACAATGGATCAAAGTGCATTTTAACTGTGAGCGATATAACGGGTAGAGGTTTTTGTCATTTGTATTTTTGTCATTCGAATTTGTTTCGTGTTTCTGGTTTTGGGATTTCGGATTTAAATGATCGAGTTGATTGTCTTCGCCCCCTTCCAGGGGGCTTCCTGAGGCCTGCTGATTTGCGGGAGGAGTGCTCACTTACTTCCCATGGGCCAGCTTTAAGAGCGTCTCTTTCATCATTCGTATGTGGAAGATGACAATGCCTGTGGCACCGACGAAAAGACCCAGGTAAAAATAGCTGATACTTATTTCCAAAGCAGTGGTTTTGGCCGGATATTGGATGACCATCATGGAGATGGTGCCGAACCACACGCAGAGTATGAAAATCCCGGTCAGCGCCTCGCTGAGAAGCTGTAAAACCAGTCGAGCTCGGCCGGAAAGCCGGCGAGGTACAATGTTTATAACAATGTGGGCTTTGCGAAACCAGGCCGAGGCCGAGCCCAGGAACACGGTCCAGACACAAAATAAGCGCGAAGATTCTTCGGCCCAGGTGGTGGGGATATGGATGATATTGCGGGTGACCACTTCCAAAAGAACGCAAGCCATCATGGCCAAAAAGGCGGCTAGCGCTCCGATATCGTAAAAACGAACCAAACGCGACATCATCAATCTCTCCCTGTCAATACAGCCGATCATTGGGGGCGACAGTCTGCCCGCCGGGTGAAAAACAAGACTTTTGATTATTGAACTTACGGGTACTATTCGCAGATCTTCTCGATCTCAGCCGACACTTCCGGGGCCAGCTTGCCGATGGCCTTTTTAATGGCCGGCATGGCCTTTGTTCGGATGGCTTTGTTATCAGGAGTGATGAACTCCATCCCGTTATTTTGAAGTTCGGAGCTGTAAAAAGCGTTTTTTTCGTCTTCGACGCTATCGCCGTAGGCCCGCGCTTCGGCCACCGCCTCGCGGATAATCTTCTGGTCCGCGGGTGCAAGCTTATCGAACCAGGCCTTGCTGGCCACCCAATGCCAGGGGAAATAGACATGGCCGGTCAGAATTATGTAATCCTGAACCTCCCACAGCTTCCGAGAGTAGGGTGAGACCAGGCTGTTTTCATGGGCTTCGACCTGGCCGGTCTTCATGGCTAGGTAGATTTCCGGCGCCGGGATGACGGTGGGCAATGCGCCGAGCTCCTGCCAGACGTCCACCCAAATGGGGATTGCCGGCAAGCGCATCTTCAGACCTTTAATGTCGTCAGGCCCGAGGATCCTGCGGTTTGAGGTCATGTGCCGGGCGGCTCGCTTCTGAGGTCCAAAGTCCAAAACGCCTCCATTTTCCTCCGCCAATTGGGCAATCTTTTTGCCCATGGGGCCTTCGAGATAGGCCTTGACACATTCCCAGGTTGGCAGATAAAAAGGAATCGTGATGGGATCGTATTGTTTGGCGAACATGGTCCGGAAGATGCCGCCTGTTAGCGCCATCTGTGTCTGGCCGATTTTCATCAACTCGAGTACGGCCTTCTCCTTTCCCAATTGGCCGCTCATAAAGATCTTGACGCTCATCCGGCCGCCGGAGTTTTTCTCGACAAGCTCCTTGAATTTATTGATGCTCGCCTCTTCCGAGCCGCCGGGTTTCATGGTGCAATTGACATCGATACTAACATCTGCCGCGGGTAAATTCCCGCACATGCAAATGATCACAAATACGCCGACAAATCCATAAACCATTTTCTTACTCATGGGTTTCCTCCTTTTTGTTGATGGTTTGAAGTTTGTATTTAGCTTCAAAAGAGCGCACTTCAGGAAAGCCGATAAGGTCATTAAAATCCCCAAAATTCATCATCTCCGCAACGACTGCCCGGGTCGATCCCTCTTCTTTGAGCACTTGCATTGCGCGTTGCATGGCCTTGGTTGCAGCCAGCAGACACGAGACGGCAAAAGCAACCAGTTTAAAGCCCATCTCGTTCAGCTCCGTTGCCTTGAGAAGCGGTGTTTTGCCCCCTTCAATCATATTGGCCATTGCAGGCTTGTCAAAGCTGTTCGCAACTATCCTCAATTCTTCTTCAGTCTGCGGTGATTCAATGAAGATGACATCTGCGCCCGCTTTTTCATATAGTTTTCCCCTTCTGATCGCCTCTTCAAGACCCAATACTGAGCGCGCATCCGTTCGTGCGATGACCAGAAAATCATCACTTCGTCTGGATGCAACGGCAGCTTCTATTTTCAAGGCCATCCGGCGGGCATCAATGAGCTTTTTGCCCTCTGTGTGACCGCATTTCTTGGGAATTTCCTGGTCCTCAAGCTGGATGGCGGATGCCCCTGCCCATTCAAACTCCTGTACCGTTCTCCTGACATTGATGACGCCGCCATAACCCGTATCACCATCTGCCAGCAGGGGCACCTTAATCGCCCTTGCCATATTATGAACTCTCTCAACGATCTCGGTGAGTGTCATCAGTCCCGCATCAGGCAGGCCAAGATGAGAAGCGGATTGTCCAAATCCGGATAAGTAAACGGCTTCAAAACCTGCGCTTTCTATGACCTTGGCGGAGACCATGTCAAAGGCGGCAGGTGCCACCAGTATTGTGTTCATGGTCAAGCGTTCCTTTAGACTCACATCGGTCATATCTCAAGTTCTCCTCATTCCCAAAAAGTCCGGCCTGTCGGCCGGTTCTTGATCTTGCCGTTTCGTAGAACCAATTTTATTTCGTGACGGTCTACGATTCCGTCAACGGCTCCGGTGTTTCCCAGGGTCGCCCAGCCCACCGGTATTATTTTTGTACACAGACAGAATAAATTGTCAATAGTTCTCTTTAAGTTTCAAATGAGTCGATATAACCAGATTTACCGCAGTGTTAAAGATCTCGCCAACGGCAACCTATCCGTATCATCAGACTATGACGGCGGTTGGGCCGGACTTCCTGTTTGTTTGAAATTACCAGCCCGGATGAATAATGTATCACCATCCTAAGAGATTTTCACCAACAGTTTTCCAGATGCAGCACTTCTAATTTATTCTACATTGAAAGCCTATAAAAACCGTACCAATTATTCTTGACAGCCACCAGTGGCGGTGTTAAGTCCAATTTTTACATTAATATAATAGCTTTAGCCGGATGCAATATCTCCCCAGAGATGGCGTTCGCATAACCCATGGATTTACGAAGAAAACAATGCAGGTTCATTCGATGCCGGGCAGCTGGACCCGAACGTTCCAGCTGTCTGAGGCTTCAGACCGCTGATCAGACATCAGACGCAATAAAAGTCATTGAAACAATGACAGCACGGGCCGGAAAGGGGGTGACATCACCGGCGCTAAATCCTGAACAAGTATCCAATCAAAAAGGAGGGAAATGATGATGAGGAAAAAAACGTACTTTTTAAAACTTGCCTTGGTTTTCGGAATCTGCCTTTGTGTACTCACACTGTTTGCAGATCCGGGGCAGGCCGGAAAATTCAAAAAAGAATATAAAATGACCCTGAATGTCGGCCCTAAATTCTATTGGGGCATGGGGGCCCAGAAATTCGCCGATCTGGTCAAAGAAAAAACCGAAGGCCAAATTATTGTTAAACCTTACTGGGGCAGTCAGCTGCTAAAGGGTGCTCAGTTGAAATCGCCCCAGATGGTTGCCAGCGGGGTAATTGATTGTGCTTATGAATCCACCATCAACTCCTCGCCGGTGATGCCGGAGATGAATATTTTTTCTCTTCCTTTTTTCATTAACAATTTTGAAAATCTGGACAAAATGGAAAATGGTGAGACCGGCAAGGCCATATTCAAAGTGCTGGAAAAAAAAGGACTTGTAGGGCTGGCGTGGGCTGAAAACGGCTTTCGACAGATAACCAACAACAAAAAACCCATTACCAAACCGGAAGATTTAAAAGGATTAAAGTTCCGGGTCGTGGGCAGTCCGATCTTTATCGATATTTTCAGACAACTCGGTGCCGACCCGGTGAATATGAACTGGGGTGATGCGGTGACCGGATTCCAGCAGGGTGTGGTAGACGG
>JBAVYC010001568.1:0-1942 GCA_049698595.1 Desulfobacterales bacterium
CCGCATAGGGGGTGAAGCCGTCCAGCCAATCGCCGGCTATTTGGAAATAGCTCTCGACGAGATAATCAGGGGTCAAGCCCCAGATTGGATAGGCCCTGGCCGCCAACCAGACCGCCGCCACGATCCAAAAGCGGTAGGCGGCTAAAAACGTAACCCCCGACTCGGTCAACAAGGATGCTTCCGGAAGCGCACAGCGTGCTGCTGTTGCCTTGGGTTTGCTCATGGGCTATCCTATGTTTTTCTCAGCAATTAATCCAAAAGAATCACGCACAAGATGAATTAGGTTTAGGGGCTCTCCACTTCGTGGGCCTAAACGATAAATCGTAGGTTGGGTTAAGCCGACGGTCTGCAACCAATATCGTTGGGTTCGCTAATTTTGATGCTATTCTAAATTTTTAAGGTTCTCTAAGATAGGCGAACCCAACATAAATTGCGCTGGTATCCCGCTTAACCCAACCTACTATATGCGCAAGGGCAACGAAGTGGATACCCCGCTTCTGTTTTTTATAAAATCTGCATTTTGACATAAAAAAACCGGGGCCTTGCGGCCCCGGCTATTTTACTGCAACTAAGCGCTGACAAACGGCTTAGAAGTTGATCTGCCATTTACCACCGAGGTACATCAGGGTTCCGGCATCATCGCCGTCGGCATTGTTGTCGTAGTCATAGTAGCCGACTTCAGGAATAATGAAGACGCCCGGCGCCAGGGTGATCACAGACTGCAGATAAATTGCCATGGGAGAGGTGTTTTTAGGTCCGCCGCCGTCGGTGGCATCATTGCGGTAACCCAAACCAGCCTCAAAGGACAGCATGTCGCTGACTTTCATACCGGCCACGAGGGCTCCCATCAAGGTGTCGGTATCATTGGTATCATCGTCGCCGTCCCACCAGGCCAGGCCGCCGGATCCGGAAGTAGCCAATCCGGGAAGACCCCATTCGGCATTGCCGATGTTTTGGCCATAGCTGACGGCACCCTTGACGTAAGCGGGACCGAAGTTGAAACCGGCGTCGCCACCGATGGTCCAAGAGGTCACCTCGACGTCATCCGTACCGCCACCATCCAAAGGTTGGACATCTTGAATCGAATAGTACTGGAATCCACCCATCACGTTGAAGTTCCAGGCATCAAAGCCCATGCCCCATTTGGCTGCAATTCTAGGAATAATCTTTTTACCTGTGCCGGTGGAGGCGGTCACAGCCGTCGCGGGGATCGTAATCGACCCACCGCCGGTCGGGACAGTAATGGATCCCGTCGTCGTAATCTGCATGTTGGAGAGCCGCGCGTCATTCGGATTAATCAGCGCAATTTCGAAACCGCCGAAGCCGAGGGCGATTTGGCCGTGACGGCCGCCGTACTGGGTACCGACACCGAGCAGACCGAGGTCGCCGTCAAACACCTGACCGGAGATGAACTGGTCGACCGGGGTGTAGTCCTTGCCGACTTTCAAATAGCCGGCGCCGAAATTCCAGGTACCGTAAACCCTTCGGGAGGTCACGTTGGATTCACTGATACCAAACTCGACCTGGCCTTTGATATGATCCGCTTTAACGTTGGCGCCTAAGCGGCTGTTGGTCTGCAGGTCCCAATCCATCCCCGAAGCTTTGGGGCCGTTGTCTTTGAGATCCTCGGAAGTATAGTAGGTTGCCATACGGGCGTTGCCGTAAAAGTTCCAGTCGACTGCCATCGCCGGTACGCTAAAGCATACCAGCGCCACTGCTGCCATAAGTATCGTAATTTTCTTCATCTAATTTTTCCTCCTCAACGTGGAAAGTTTTTTAAAATTTGCCTAATAATTTGTGTTTCGCCTAAAAATTTCCGATTCGCCCTGTAATCTCGCTGACCTTCACCTCCTTTCCGGGCAGGAATATTCCCGCATCAGCCGTCCGGAGCCCGTTGCCCCGCCTAATTGCCTAATATTTTTAATCTTTTTTGAGCCGATGC
>JBAVYC010001569.1:0-6206 GCA_049698595.1 Desulfobacterales bacterium
GTGATCGTGCTCGACGATGCCTTCCAGCACTTAAAGTTGAAAAGAGACATCGATCTCGTTTTGCTGGATCATATGCGTCCTTTCGGAAATTCCCACCTGCTGCCCAGAGGGGTCCTGAGAGAGCCAGTTTCCTCACTGGCACGCAGTACAGCCTGCATTCTGACGCGATGCAGGGCCGCCGGTGCGGATGAAGCCGCGATGTCTTCATCAGCGGAGATAAAGATGCTCGTGCCGGGCATTCCTGTGTTTACATCATCGCATGTCCCGTACTGGTATGTGGTTCAAAAGGGGGCGCACAATTCGTTCGAGGCGGTAACGGATGTGTTTTTAGCCAACGACCTGGAACAGGTTAAACATCGCAAGGTCTTTTGTTTTTCAGGCATTGCCCGCAACGACGATTTCCAGCAGACGGTCAAAGAACTCGGGTTTAAAGTCACCGGACTTCTTGAATTTTCGGATCATCACCGATACACCCCGAAGGATTTGGCAACCATTCTACGGTGTGCCGGGGATGCCGGCGCCGACCGGTTAATCACAACCGAAAAGGATCAAGCTCGAATCGCTTTTAAAGACCCCCTGCCCATGGAGCTTATCGTCGTCGGGGTGAAGGTTTCTTTCGGAGACAGAGAGCAGGATTTTATCTCTTTTATTAAAAATCGGCTTCAGACTGAATCATAAAACCTTATCTCTCGGCCGTGAAATAATCTGATATGACGCCCATGAAACGATTGTATTTAATGGCATAGTGGCTCAATCCTTGACTGACAAATTTTTTTGAGATTTCGTTGTCTTCCTGTTCGATGGTTGCCGTTCTTTCCTCCCAGGATTTCTCGTCCAGGGCCAGGATTTCTTCAACTTTTTTGCGATAAAAATCCGCCACGACAAGATTCGATTCGGCGTTGACCAACCAGGGCATGGCGCGGCCGACCTTTTTCAAAAACAGATTATGCTCTCGGCCAAAATTGAGACAGGAGCCATCGGTAAAGTTTTCCATCTGAGCCATTTTTTCATGGTCGATAAAGTTTCCCTTTTCGCTGAGTTCGTATGCTTTGGTGCCGGGGAACGGAAAGAAGAACGACCAGCGATAACGTCCAGGTTTGGCCTTGGCCATCAGCCGGATGGTGGCCATGACATCGGCGTGGGTTTCATCGGGCAATCCGATCATTAAAAAGATCGAGGTGTGCAGTCCGCATTGATGGGCAGTTTTAATGGCGTTGATAATGTCCTCATTTTTCATACGACGCTGCAGTATGCGGCGTCGGATGCGTTCACTGCCGCTTTCAACACCGAATTTTACAATGCTGCAATTCGCATCCGCCAGGTTGCGGGCTCTTTGTTCATCGAAAAACCCCACGTGGGCATTGACCACAAAGGGCAGGGGACAGATTTTTTTATATGCTGCGCAAAACTGCTGCACGTATTCGCGATAAAACGTAAAAAGGTCATCGTCTAAAATAAACATCGAAATATTCCGATAATTTTGCAGCAGATATTCAATCTCTTTTATCATCTGCTGGACTTCGAAATGTCGGATGTAATTCAGTTCTTTAACGCTGCAGCCAAGGTCCCGGCGATAATCCGATACCAGCTGGTGGTTAAAGCAGTAGGTGCAGGAAAAGGGGCAACCGCGGGAGGCCATCAAACCCGTCCAGCCGTTTTTGGCATCGATAATTTTTTGAAAATTAAAAATATCGTAGTCTTTAAACGGCAATTTTTTTAAATCCGGTAGGGGCCTTAAAGGGTTGAGACGTAAGGCACCGTTTTGTAAGAAGCCAAGATTTGCGACATCCGCAGGGTCCTGGTTTCTGCTTAACCGATCGACAAATTCGGCCAAGGCTTCTTCCGCCTCGCCCCGGATGATAAAGTCAAATACTTGCGACCGTAAAATCTCCTCTGCCGCGGCCATGGTATGGATTCCACCGCACACCAGGGGTGCATTCGTGGCTTTACGCGCCCATGCGGCCAGTTTTTTTGCGTAGGGCCATTGGTTGGTGACGACCGAAAAACCGACAATATCAGCTGATTCCTGTTGCAAACGCTGTATAAATTGTTCTTCGGAAGGCAGCGGTTCAATATCGTCACACAGTTGCCACAGGGCAACTTCATGTCCGGCCTGCTTGAGCACCGCCGATAAATGGGCGATGCCGTAGTTGAATCCCAGCTGGGAGCCGGCGTTGGGATAGAGGAAAAGTATTTTCATCTTAGGTGGCCTGCACCCTTCTTTCATTCATTATGCGGGTGATAATGTCTTCCACATCGATTGCGGTCGGGTCGGACAATGTGTCGACATGTACAATCTGACAGCGGTTGGCGCCAAACGCACTCCAGCGTCGAATGAAACGCATGTTGTTGGAACCGGCAAAAATGGTCAGACAGGGGGTTTGCAGCGCCGCTGCGATGTGCTGACAGGCAGAATCGTAGCCGATATACTCATCACATTCAGCGATAATGGCTGCAATTTCACCGATGCGTGTCTGCAAACCGATCACGCCGCTGCTGATATCGCTGTTAAACTCAGCAGAAAAAACGGCATCCTCGATCGGGTAGCCGTTTTGTTTTACAGTGTCCAGGAGAGAATTGGAATATTGAAGTTCCATTTTGCCAAGACCTTTATCCAAAACAACCACGGTGTTCGGCTCCTGTAACAGAGACAGCAGCAGTTCTTGTTCCAGAAGCCGTCCCACTTTTTTGCGTGGATTGCCGCCAACGCCAAAATTGACTGCAATGACCCTGCGAGTGCCGTTCTCCTTCAGCTTGCTATATAAGGCGGCCGCCTTTTGCATCGGCCCTGGAGCCAGCCAGACACCGGGGTAGCGAAAATCGTGCACCCCCGTTACCTTATCCAACCATGCATTGGCTAGTTGCGCCATGGACATGTTAGCGGCAAATGAGACATCCGATCGACTGTCAAAAAAGTGGTAGTGATCCGGCGGTATAATGGGCAGCACGCCGAGTTGGGAAAGGCGGGAGTCCGGATCTACCAGAATGGTATTATCAAGCGGGCAGGTGGCCAGTTCCTGCTGAATGATGTCTAACACGAGCTGCCAATTGAACAGGCGCTCAAGCAATCCGCCTTGCCTTTGATACTCTGCCTTTTGCAATCGAATGCGCGGGTTGCCACCGTATATCTCATCCAGCTTGCCTCCGCCGATAAGTACAATTTCCGCTTTGGGGTACAGCTTTGCCAGACGTTGGATGATAATGCTGGTGACGGCAACATCAGCGCCGATGGTCACGCGGGATAAAAGCAGAATCTTATTTATATCTCGATGTCGGGATAACGGCTTGACCTCCAGCCGAATAGCTTTGATGCGTTCAAGCAGGTCATTGTGGCCGTAAATCCCAAAATCATTCAAAGAGCGGTCCAGTTCTTTTCCGGCCGAAAGCTTGCGGCAAAAGGTGATGACCTGGGCCATGACCCGGTTGTATGTCTCCGTCTGCAGCTCTTCAAAATCATCACACAAGTTTTCGATGATAATGCTGAAAAGCGCCCGGGCGGCAACGCTGTTGAGTCCGGGGTCCTGGGAAATGGTGGTCATTTCACACAACAGATCGATATAATCCTCTTCATAGGCGCAATCTTTCAGATACGAATCCATAAACGAATGGGCAACTTGGCGTGACAATCGCCCGAGGCCTTCCGGATCGACGATTTGTGCTTTTAGGTTCATCCACTTTTTTCTGTAAAAGGAGGATCTCATGGATTAATATGTATCGGAGATTCTATAATTCATTGGAATTAATATACTTTTGGTTACCATTCTCTTGAAAAGCCACATGCAATGATGGAATAGTGGAATGTTGGAAGACCGGGTATGAAAATCACAGCAGAATATGTGATTTGAGCCTCGATTTTTTTTAATCCCAACATTCCATAATTCCACGATTCCATTGTTCCAATTGTGAGCGAAGCGAACTAAGTTTGTTCCTGCAGCAATTGTTCCCCGGCCTGCAGCACTGCCTCCGGCGAGATCTCGGTCATACACCTGTGATTCTGGTTGCATTCTTTGAGGTGACAGGGGGAACACCCCGTTTCCCGGCGCAGTACAATAGTTTTTTCAAGGTTCAGCTGAGTATATCGCGGGTCCGTGGGTCCCATGATCACCACCACCGGTATATCAAACGCAACGGCATAGTGGCGCGGGCCGGTATCATTGGTAACCAAGAGCCGGCATCGCTGAATTAACGGTTTTAAGAGTGCCAGGTCCACCTTATCCGGGCCGGTGTTGATAATTTTTGCGCGACTGAGCTGCACAATTTTATTTCCGATATCCTTCTCTCCGGGTCCGATAAACAGCAAAATTTTGCAATTCCAATGTTGGGATAATAATTCCGCCAAGCGTGCAAAATGCGCCGGCGGCCAACACTTGGAACTACCGAATTGCGCTCCCGGATTCATGCCAATTACCGTATCATCAGGGGAAATGCAATAGCGTTTAAGAAGTCGACGTCCCTTTTCCTTTACGGCATCGGACATGAATAGACGCGGTCTGGTTTGCAAAGGCGTCGTGAGATTCAGCCAGCGGCAGATTTCAAGGTAATAATCCACCATCGGCCTGGGAATAAAACACTTGTTTTCACGGCGGGGCAGGGGACCTCCGCTCATCAGTCCAGAGCGGCCGTTGCGGCGGTAACCGTAGACTTTTTTGGCACCGCCGAGTCGCGCTATCAGGGCCGAGCGAAATGAATTCGGCAATACAAAGGCCATGTCTGGATTCAACCGGCGGATCCGGACAGACGCTTGAAATACGCCCCGGATGGTTTTGTCGTCTACCTTAATCAGGTCATTAAACCACGGTCCATCCTCAACCACACCGCCGGCATATTTCCGGATTAGGCCGATGATCCGGGCCGCCGGATAGTTATTACGGAGACACTCAAAGGTTGGTGTCGCCATAACGACATCGCCGACCCAATTGGGGCATGCGACCAGGATGGTTTGAGACGGTGTTTGCTCAAGATTTGATGTCACTTGAATACGTTGACCTGCTTTTTGTATATTTGCAGATATCGTTGATTGGTTGATTAGTTGATTGGTTGAGTGGTCGTAAATATGGATTTATGCCATAGATGCAAAATAATTGGACACTTCATGTTTATAAAATCGTAAGCCCATGAAATTATGACTATAATTCACCTAATCAACCATTCAACCAGTAAACCATTCAACCAGGTCAGGTTTAAGGCATTTCCCGGTTTATCCGATTCAATGCCTTGGAAAGCTTGTCAATCACCATATCCGGGTCTATATGGTACATGCATTCTCGGTTGCGGTCGGGACAGCGTTTTTTGTAGCAGGGGATGCAGTCCTCCTTAGCTTGAACAACCAGGTGTTCACATCCATAGGGCGCATGCCGGCCGGGAGGCGTCGGGCCAAACAGGGTTACATAGGGTGTGCCCACGGCTGCTGCCAGATGCCCCGGTCCCGAATCGGGGCCGACTCCTGCCGCGGCAGCTTTCAACACGGCTGTCATTTCCACCAGTGAGTTACCGGTTAAGTCAATAATTTTGGTTGAATTTATTTTTTGTGCGAGACGTTGGGCAGCCTGCTTTTGAAAACTATCCCCCAAAAGCACTACGTGTAATTTTCGGACGGTTAAAATATGTTCTACAATTTGGCGATATCCTTCAAAGTACCAATCTTTGGTCTCCCAGGATGAGCCCATTACCACCGCGATGAACAAATCTTGAATTTCAACTACCGCAGATGGAGCCATCTTGCTGACATCGAATGGACCAAATCCGAAATCCAGATCAGCCGGTTCGGGCAGACCGAGTCGTTCGGTGAATTTCAGATAATGACTCAATTTGGAAAGATCCTCGCTAAAGTAAGGAATATACTCATTATTGAATAACCAGTTCAATTCTTTGGTGTTGCTGCGGTGTTGGCCGATTCGCCGTTTAGCTCCTGACAGGAGTGAGAATAGGCCGCTCTTAAAAATGCGCTGGAGATCCAGCGCAATGTCAAAATGTTCCTGACTCAGTTCTTTGTAAAGTTGCCTCAATGCTGAGATACGCCATTCGCGTCTAAAGATAATTACTTTGTCGATTTGGCGATGAAACCGAATCAGCTTCGCCCATCTGGCTTCCACCAGCCAGCTGATCCGGCTTTTCGGCCAGTGTGATTTTATGTGCGAGACCAGACAAAGTGCTCTGACAATGTCCCCCAGCGATCCCATTAATATGATCAGAATTGAGGGGGAGGT
>JBAVYC010001570.1:0-1543 GCA_049698595.1 Desulfobacterales bacterium
ATAATCTCCCGCTCAGCATGGTCGGACAACTTCAGATAGGCCTGCTGAATATAGGACTCGCCCAACCGGGGACGGCTGTGAAAAAACCTGCTGCGCGCATTTACGTAATTTAAGGCTGGTTTCATCCGGGCCATGCCTTTGACTCGTTCGACCAGATCGGAGCGGGTCGTGTAGGGAACGGACAGCTTTCCGAATTCATCTAGAAATTCCCGCGTCGATTGCCAGTAAAGATCTGTATTCAGGGCCCCTCGGCTTTCTTTTATTTTGAGAAAGTGTTCAAAATTGCGATCGAAGGCCGTGACCATGTCGGCGACGATGCTCCCTTTGACGATTATGTCCTGATCCCGCCAGAAGCGACTGGGCTCTGAAGGGTCCACCCGGAAATACTCGTTGGCGATGTTCAGCCCCCCGACGACCGCCGCCCCCCGGTCCGTTTCCCCGTCCACGATCCACATTTTCTCGTGGTAGCGGTGATTGGGCGCTTCGGGGTCCTTGGCGGGCGAAAGAAAAGGAATCGGGATCTCGTTGATCCACTCCAGATAAAGGGACTCGTAGCCCTGGACTTCAATTCCGTGCTGCTTCAAGTCGAAATACATCCACTGGGTCTGCCAGCCGAGATTCGCCGCTGCATCCACGATCACTCGCACATCAATGCCCTCGGCCTTTTTCCTTTTCAAGATCTTGGCGATATGCAACCCCGACTCGTCACCCCAAAAAATCAATGCCTGAATCCGAATGGATGTTTCGGCCTTTTCAAGCAGGTGCACACGCGCGGCAAATGACTCGTCGCCGTTTTTCAGCAAGGCGATTTGATTGAACGTTGGGCTGTGGACACCGAAGAGGTTGCGTCGGCCTACCTGGTCAAGGGGGCTTCCGGCGTACGCCTGCGGCGGGCCAAAGACGGGGGCCGGCCGGCTGCCTGGGCTGAGGGCTTCCAACGGCGGTATTGAGGGTTTATCCGCGAATTCGCCGGCGGGAGGCGGCACAACGGTTTTCTGCATACAGCCAAGCAGTGCCGCAGCCACTGTAAACGTGATCAAAAACCGCTGATACGTGTTCATTGAAAAATCCTAACCGAGTAAATTGCAGCATATTATGAGGACAGCCAAATAACGGCTCGGGAAAAAAACAGTAAACAGCTGATCATCGGGGTATCTGCCTTCAGCGGAAACAAACTTTGGCAAGAGATATTGCACCAATAACCCAAGCTATTTCATCAATCCAGCTTCCTTATAATACTTCAGTGCGCCGGGATGAAGCGGGGCGCTGAGACCCTCGAGCATGCCCTCCTTCGTCAAATCGACGAGGGCGGGATGCTGTCGGCGAAATCCATCGAGATTTTCAAATACTTCTTTCGTGACGGTGTAAACCAAATCCGCTGGCAACCTGGAAGCGGTACACAGGGTGGCAATAACGCCGAAGGTGATCACGTCCATCGAATCCTCCAGATTCGGATAAAGTTTTTGCACCGGTATTGTCGTCTTGATGTAAAACTTATTATCGGAGATCAGTTTGTCAATGCCGGGGCCTGAGATTGGGATAA
>JBAVYC010001571.1:0-5289 GCA_049698595.1 Desulfobacterales bacterium
GACTGTTACGATGAGGACGGAGAGCTATTTGATCAAAAGCTCGGAGTTATTTTGGATATAAGTTTAGGCGGAATGCTGATTGAGACGGATGATACGATTAAGGCCTATAGCGCTTGGCAAAATCATACCACCCATGCTGAGCTAAATCATACCACCAGTAATACGAAAAGACTTTCCTGTTAATTCCCCCCCACCTATAATCCCATCTGTATTAATTGTATTTTCGAATTCAAATGTCTTGGAGGAGAAAATACAGTGTCTCATACAAAACCCCGGAAACGACCCTGTAGCATCTGTCGCAAGTGGTTTCTGCCCGATGTTCGGCAAGCCGGCAGACAAAAAACTTGCAATCCTAAGTGCAGTAGAGAATTGCATCGAAGAAACTGTGGAGAATGGAACAAAAAGAATACAGCATATTTCAAGAGCAACTATTTAGATGAAAAGCTCCAAGAAGACGGCAGATCCCCACCGGATTCAACCCAACCAGATGTTGAAGCAGATGCAAAGCCAGCGCCCAAAAGCCGGATCAGTCTGAACCTACCCCGAGACATCATTCACAATAGGCTAGGTAGAGATAATTTGATTATAACAGAATACGTGACCGAACAGATATTTGGCAGAATTCGGAACAACGCGACCGACTTTCGCTGAAAAGTAATCCAGTTTGGTCTTCAAGACGCATTCTATGGATAACCTGCTGTTATGAATAAAGATATTAACAAAGTAATCGGAATGTGGTTATAAGACGCATTACAGGTATAACTCATTGTATATATTATGGATATAGACAAAGTAATCCCATACTGTTTTCAAGACGCAATAGACTTGGACCTGCCAATGTTTGTATGGTTGGCGATCATGAACGATGACCAGAAAAATAGCGGCATAAGACAGGTAGAGATATCAAGTTTCGATTTGCGTTATGAACATTGCCGTTTGAAGTCAAACGTTACGGAGAGGGCGCTTTTATCCTCCCTATTGGATCATGGTATTCGAGATCCATTGCGGGGCGTGGAGACCAAGGGCGGATGCCGGATACTGCTCGATGGTTTTAAGCGATACAGATGTGCGAAAAAGCTGAGTATTGGCATCCTGCCCTACCATTGTCTCGGTGAAGATGAAGCCTTTGGGATCATAACGCTCTTGCGGATTGCAAATGCGAAAAGCCTCAACATTCTCGAACAGGCCCGATTGATTGACGAATTGAGAACCGTTCATAAGATGTCTATCTCCCAGATAGCCGGTCTTCTCGAAAAGAGTAAAGGCTGGGTAGGTATGCGGGTGGGTATCATCGGGCAAATGAGTCCAGCCATTATGGATAAGGTGTTCAGTGGGCAATTTCCTGTCTATTCTTATATGTATACCATCCGCTCGTTCATACGTATGAACGGTATAAGCAAACAAGATGTTGATGAGTTTGTAAAATCGGTTGCCGGAAAGGGGTTAAGCATTCGTGATATCGAAATACTGGCAAATGGGTATTTTAAAGGGGGAGAAGGTATACGCGAGCAAATTCGAAACGGTAATATCACATGGGGATTGAGCCGCTTGAGACAGAGCTCTGTAACAACAGACTGCACACAAGTTGAACAGCGGATGCTCAAGGATCTTGAGATCGCGCAAAAATACATGCAACGGGTAATAAACAAAAGCAAAGATGAGCGGCATAAAACCCCATCATTCAATGCCCAGGCCAATCTTTTGACCGAAGGCATTCTAAGGCAAATGAACATATTCTTCGAATCAGTAAAGGAGCTTCATGATAAGTCAGGACAAACGAGCAGCTATTTATCGTCTACATGAGGAGGGGATGGGGGTGCGTAAGATTGCACGGAGTTTACGTGTGAATCGGGGCACCGTGCGTGAAATTATTGAGCAAAAGGGCGTAATGCCTGAATCGAACAGAAAGGATAAGATCGAGCTGGATCCGGACCTTGTCGCTAAGCTTTACAAAGATTGTGATGGCTGGGTTCAGCGGATGCATGAGATATTGACCGAGGAGAAGGGAATACAGATTGGATATTCCACGTTAACCTCGAAAATACGGGAACTTGAGCTTGGAACAGCAAAAAATCAACGCACCGGCCAGGTTCCGGACAGGGCCGGTGAAGAGATGCAGCAAGACACCTCGCCCTATCGGGTTAAATTAGGCGACAAATCCGTGCTGGTTCAGGCCAGTCTTCTGTATTACCGCTATTCAAAGGTTCGCTATCTGAAATTCTATCGCTCGTTCAATCGCTTCAAAATGAAGTGCTTTTTTCATGAAGCGCTGACCTTTTGGAATTATGCTGCAGGGATATGTATCATTGACAATACCAACCTGGCCCGACTTCATGGAACCGGTAAAAACGCCGTTATTGTCCCGGAGATGGAACAATTTGCCAAACAATACGGGTTTGCCTTTGTTTGCCATGAGATAAAGCACTCAAACAGGAAAGCCGGCAATGAAAGGGGGTTTTTCACTATTGTCACCAATTTCTTTGCCGGTCGTAAATTCGAGAATATGGAAAACCTGAACCGGCAGGCCTTTTTGTGGGCAACAGACAGGTCGGCCAATAGACCAACGGGAAAGACCCGGCTGATTCCGGCAGCTGCCTTTGAATATGAGAAACCGTATCTTAATAAGCTGCCGGTTTATGTGGAGCCACCCTATCTTGTTCACCAAAGACGTACCGACCAGTACGGCTATGCTTCCTTTGACGGCAATTTCTACTGGATCCCGGGAACGAAACGATACGATGTAAAGGTTCTTCAGTATAGTGATCATCTGAGAATTTACCATAGACGAAAACTGCTTGGTGAATATGAAATGCCGTCTGAAGGGGTCAAGAATGAAAAGATCTATCCAGAAGGACAATCCAAGCCGAAGCATCAACCAAAGTATCGCAAAAAGCCCACAGCCCATGAGGAACGCACCCTAAGGACTACATCGGAAGAAGTGAATGCCTATCTGAATTTTGCGATCAAAAAAGGTGGCAGGCAAAAACACAGATTTATCCGAAAATTATATGGTTTGCACAGCAAACTTGCTCCCTCGCTATTTATAAAGACTGTCAAACGCGCCCTAAAATACCGTATCACGGATACAGAGACCATCGAACGGATCGCCATGTTATTTATGAAAGAGGGCAATTATGATGTACCGTCTGTTCAGATCGACCAGGAGTTTAGAGACAGAGAATCCTATCTTGACGGCCGTTTCTCAGCGGATGTGGATTTGTCGGTTTACGACAAAATGATGGAGCAGGACGATGAATGATGAACTGATAAAGATGCTTAAGTATCTGCACCTTGGTGGGCTACTTGAAAACTGGGACACATACCTTCAAGCCGCCCGGAAAAGTAATTTCTCTCATGTCCGACTGCTTCAACATATAGTTGAACAAGAATACAAAAACAAAAAAGAAAATTCCAGGCGACTGAGGATCTTAAGGTCAAAGGTCCCTGAAAAGTATGTTATGGAAACCTTCCCATTTAACAGACAACCGAAACTGAATAGAAAGAAGATTGTGGCCCTGTATGATTCATTTGACTATATGACCAAGAGCCGAAACATCATCTGGATAGGGCCCACCGGTGTCGGGAAAACCGGTCTTGCAACAGCCTTTCTTATGCATGCAATTGACCACGAATATAAAGGACGATTCATTGCCTTCCCAGAGCTTACAGAGATGCTCTATAAATCAGTGGCGGATCATTCGGAAGACAAGATTATGAAGACATTTCTTTCCTATGACTGCCTGCTTATTGACGAAGTGGGGTATGTGCAGGTTGAACCTGTCCAGGTTGGATTGTTTTTTACCCTCATGCACAAAAGACATAAGAAGAAAACCACGTTGATCACCTCCAACCTTGGGTTCAGCCAGTGGACGTCATTTTTGAGAAACGATCAGCTCACGGCGGCATTGATCGACCGTTTGACTGAAAACAGCCACGTTATCAATATGAAGAACTGTGTCAGTCTAAGACACAAACTTGATCCGGCCGATTGAAATGACAGAACCCCACTTTACCAGTCACGAACTGCATATTTTGCGCAATGACATTCCTATTGACGCATTGATTGAAAAGGCACTGTGTATCCCTTCTCGGATTGCGGATGGTTATTTTCGTTTTTTTTGCCCCTTATGCAAAGAGTCCAACACGGCTGTGAACCCTGAAACAAACCTGGCCAGATGCTTCCGCTGTAAGGAGAACTTCAATACCATAGATCTGGTAATGACAATCAGGAAATTGGACTTTGTTCAAAGCGTCAGGTTCTTGCAAGACTATCATAGAAGCGCTGCTGTATGTCAAAGCGGCAATTACCGGAGGGCTGCCACCGGCGCCAATGCTCATGAGCACCCGCAGATGACGTGTGCCGACCGATCAGAGAATCCAAAACACAGCCCGGTTCATATCGGCAGCATTCTTGATCACATGATGCCCTCAAAGCGTGAGAGAATCCCTCCGGGCTGTAATCGGCCGGCTCAATACAATACGTTAGATGATCGCATATCGAGTCTGGAACAAAAAATAGACCGTCTATTCGATCAAATCGAGAACATACTTAAAGCAATCCGCATTGATAAACCATCCCACCAATAGGCCCACCTACTGTTCCATCAATGCTGATAGAACTGTGGTTCTGTGTCCTGAGCATCACCCTCTAAACATCGCTATGTAGTAGCCGGCGGGGTATTATTCGTTAACGCCAGGCGGGGTAGGTCTTCTTCTGCGGGGTATTGTGTTGGTCCTCGTGTGAATCAATGGCCTGGTTTAGCTTAGCATCGGTGGCCTGATTTATCGTAGCGTTATTGTATACGTAGAAAGGGAAAGGTAAAATACTTTAAAAATTTTCGGTTGACACAAATTAGCATGTGAAATATCTTGAAAATATACTTTTTAAAGAATTAAAAAGAGATAGTAGATGTGTCGAACCAATTATCGCATATGAAAGCAGCTATTTGCGAATTGGACGTAAAATTTTTTCTTGATGTGCTTTTATCAGAATCTAAGACTGTCCGATCCCATCTCCAAAAAAAATCTATCGTCGTCAGGATTATGAAGATTTAGAGGGGTCCTGTGAAATTCAGTGAGCTTGTAAGATTGCTTGAAAAAAATGGCTTTAAAATCGTAAAAGAAAAAGGCTCAATACGATATTATGGAAAACCTGGTTGGGATAAGCTGATTCGGATAGATTATCATGGTTCAAAGGAAGCCCCTACAGGTACCTGTCACAGTATTATAAAAGCAGCAGGGATCAAATAATTTTGGAGGTTTGTTCCAATGATTGATTTAGCATACTCC
>JBAVYC010001572.1:0-8758 GCA_049698595.1 Desulfobacterales bacterium
GTCATAATGTTTCCTCCTTATTAGTCAGTTTTTTCTTTTCAGACATGTTGCCTCTTCATTCATTTGATAATAGAAATAACATATTATATGATAATGGCTATCAATTAATATCAAAAAAATATATTAAACTTTCTCTGCCATACAATTGCTGCATATACCGAAAAAGTCCAACCGATGATTCAGAATTTTAAAATTAGTCTCTAATGCGACCTCTTTTGTCATTTCATCCAAGCTATCCAGGTCTGGGTCGACTATTTTTTTACACTTGACACAGATGACGTGTGGATGGGGGGTAGGCTTGTTTCCATCATATCGGTTACTCCCATCCGGGAACCCTAACTCAAGAATTTCACCAAATGATTTAAGTAATACAATATTTTTGTATACAGTGGCAAGACTCATTGTCGGAAAATCTTTTTTTATCTGGTCATGGATATTTTCAACACTGGGATGACCTTCACTTTTGGCAAGAATTTTAACGATAGCCAGCCGCTGAGGTGTTATCTTGTGGCCATTATCCCTTAATTTTTGGATGATGATTTCAAATCTTTTTTTATGGTCTGCCAACTGAAGCCTCTATATCTTAAATAATAATTGTTATCAATTAACATTAATTTTCTCTTCAGTCAACTCCTATTTCAATCGTTCACATATGATAACTTCATTGATTAATTTGTTTCAATTTTAATCTGTTTAATAATGGTACAATCGCTCGGTTTTAGATTTTGATCGATTTGAATCCAGGTAGGTACAGTCGGTTGCTGACAGCTAATGAGCTTGTGGCCCTCTGAGGCCCCCACTTGACCCTCTTCGCTGTAAACCCGCGCCAGACGTGAGGGCACTTGGGTTCGACTCCCGCCGCCTCCACCAAATTTTTTCTAATAAAAACAGTAACCTACGAAAAACCACCCAAATAATACTCTCTTAAAGTTTCTCTCTCAAAAAATTTATATTAAATTCAAATATTTACAAGCCTTAAATTATTAAGAATTTACATATTCAGGTGGATCAGATGTAGGCCACTGTTAAGGTCATTGGATGGTATGAACGCCCTAAAACCGTAGCTCGATTTTTTCGGACGCGGGAGTTGTAATCGGGAGAAAATATCCTTTGAAACTACAATGTGTTAAGATTTCCTCTTTGATCCTTCAGTTTTTTCGGTGGGAATTAGCGCATATCGGATTATTGCAACCGAACAAAAAAAGATAATGGCCGCTAGAATACTTGAGCTATTCTTAAAGCATTGCTTAAATCCGATTAATTTATTGAAACTTAGACTAATTGAGCCTGGGTAGCATGACGGTTTCAATCATTAGATGTTGAACCATTAAATACCTTAATGTAAATATTGCTATTGACACTGTTATAAGGCATATAATATTTTATAATATCTTAAGCAGACAACGGTTAGATGACATTTAGAGGATAGAGAATTTGCCTCAAGTAGGCCAATAGTAATGTTACTATTGGCTTTTTTTATGCTATTTAAAGAAAATTGAGCAGGTTAAATCCTCAAATCTGATAATTTGTTACAAAAGGTTGTGGATAGGAAGGATTTATTTGTCGAATCTATATCGGCCAAGATCCAATCTGTCGAAGAAAGCCTATTTAAAATGTTTTAAAGGAAACCAGCTTTTTGCCGGTGACAATTTTGGTGGGAAAAAATGAAGTATCAAAAAATGCTTGAGGATTCCCTTACATTGATTGAGATGATTCATGGCATAGTTCTGACTTTAAGCCCGGAGGGGAAAATTGTAACCTTTAATTCCTATTTGGAGGATATATCTGGGTATACACCTGAGGAGGTCAGGGCCAAGAATTGGTTTGATCTGTTTGTTTCCGTTGATCCCGAGGAGTCTTGCCGGGAATATTTTCAAAATGTCATTCTAATGACGGATGCATTTCGATATGTAAACAAAATTAGGACGCGTGATGGAAATACGCTCTTTTTTGAATGGAATTTAAAAGCTGTCAAGGATGCTTCCGGCAATATCATCCGCGTGCTGGGGGTGGGACAGGATATTACCGAGCGTATCGACAACGAAGGGCAATTGATAGCCGAACGGTTTGAGCTGATTGAAAGAAACAAGGAATTAACCTGTTTGTACGGCATTTCTCAGGTGGTTGAAAGTTCATTGGTCTCATTTGATGAGAAACTTGAGACTATTGTCGCGTTGATTCCCCGGGCGTTTCGATATTCGGAAACAGCCACAGCCCGAATAAGCTTTGACGGGCAATCTTTTTGTACCCCGGGGTTTGAAAAAACCGGAGACAGGTTATCGCAACCCATCACCTTAGGGGGGGGAAGGAGGGGAATTGTTGAGGTGGTGTATTCGGGCAATGGAGCACCGCGCCGTGACATGTCCCCCTTATTTTTAGAGGAAGAGAAAAGGCTCCTCAAAGCGGTAGCCCGACAGCTGGCATTGATTTTTGAAAAAAATGAAGCAGATGCCATAAGAAAAGATCTGGAAGCCCAGATCAGGCACGCCGACCGCCTGGCAACCATCGGGCATCTTGCCGCCGGCATTGCCCACGAGTTGAATAATCCATTAGGAGATATTCTCGGTTTTGCCCAACTTGCCGCCAAGCACCCGGATATGCCGGATTCTGTGCTTGCGGACATTAAACGTATTGTCAAGTGCTGTCTATATGCACGCGAGATCATCAAAAAAGTCCTGCTTTTCAGCCACCAGATGCCTCCCCGGAAAACCAACGTAAACCTTAACGATTTGATTGAAGAATGGATGGATGTTATTGATGTCCACTGCCAAAAAAAAGGCATTAAAATTCATCTGGCACTGGACCAGAAGTTGCCCGAAATTAATGGTGATCCGTTCCAGCTTAATCAGGTGCTGGTCAACCTGGTAAATAACGCCGTTGACGCCATGCCGGCCGGTGGTTTCCTGACCATAACAACCCGTGCGCAAAAAGGCCGTGTTTACCTTGAAGTGCGGGACACGGGCATCGGCATGACCGGAGAAATCCTTAAACAGATATTTACGCCTTTTTTTACTACCAAAGATGTAGACCGGGGAACCGGATTAGGTCTTTCCGTGGCTTACGGTATTGTTGAAACCCACGGTGGATCTATCAAAGCCGACAGTCGCGAGGGTGAAGGATCAGTGTTTGAGGTAACACTTCCTGCAACTCATCCAATGAGAGGAAAAGGTTATGGGAAAAACATTCAATCGTCAGTATAAATTGCTGATAGTTGACGACAATGTCAACACCCTGGAGGTCATCAAACGGAACCTGACCCATGAAGGGTACAAAGTGCTAATCTCCTCCAGTGTTCAAGATGCCATGGCCGTTTTAGAAACAAATGATATCAATCTGGTTATAACGGATTTTAAAATGCCGAAAACCAGCGGATTAGACATGGTAAAGCATGTCAAGGAAAATTTTAAAGACATTGGAATCATGATGATCACAGGCTATCCTTCTATCGAAGGGGCGGTGGCGGCCGTAAAAGAGGGAGCCGAAGAATACCTCGTTAAGCCATTTACCGACAGTGAGTTGGCGGCTTGCGTCCAACGGGTGCTGGAAAAGCTGGCGCACCGCAGAGCTATTCAAATCAAAGAGAGCCCTGCAAAAACCTACGGAATTATCGGCGAATCCAAAGAGATGCACGGGGTGTTCGGGCTTATTGAAAAAGCATCGGCCACCACGGCCAACGTTTTAATTTCGGGTGAAAGCGGGACTGGGAAAGAGCTTGTGGCCCGCGCCATTCACTACGGCGGGGATCGTTCTGCGGCGCCATTTGTCTCGGTTAACTGTACCGCCATACCGGACAATCTGCTGGAAAGTGAGCTGTTCGGACACGTAAAAGGTGCTTTTACAGGTGCCAATGATTCCCGCGCAGGGTTTTTCCAGATTGCCGACGGCGGAACCATATTGCTGGATGAAATCGGAGACGCCAGCCTGAACATGCAGGGTAAACTTCTACGCGTCATGCAGAGCAAGGAAATATTCATGGTAGGCTCCAGCCGGGTCCGCAAGGTGGATGTAAGGATTGTCGCCGCGACCCATAAAGATTTGCCGGTTCTAATCAAAAAGAGCCATTTCAGAGAAGATCTCTTTTATCGTCTGGCGGTACTGGATATTGTCATACCGCCATTGAACCAGAGGGGGGATGATGTGTTGCTTTTGGCGAACCATTTTATTAAAAAGTTTTCAGAAGAAATGAACCGTCCGGCGCCTTCCTTTTCAGACAATGCATTGCAGTCGTTAAAAAATTATGCCTGGCCTGGAAACGTCAGAGAGCTCGAAAATTTGATGCAAAAGCTTGCGGTTCTGATTGAAAGCGATATTATCGATGTTGCCGATCTGCCCAACTCAATGCGATTCAGCATCAGTCAGAAGCAGTGGGCTAAAAGATCCCTGGCGCAGGTGGAAGTGGAACATATTTTAGGCGTACTGGCTAACGAGGGCGGCAACAAAACCCGAGCGGCAGAAGTTCTTGGTATTGACCGCAAAACGCTTCGCGAAAAAATAAAAAAAATAGATAAAACCAAATAGTGGGGAGTTTTTCCCCGACTGGTGCAAACCTCCCCATTCAAAAATGTTATCTATCGCAGTATAACCTCCATGCCCGCGTTTCAACCCACCTCGCTTATCTGCCAATTATCCGTATTTATTTGCCATAATTGAATCAATCCCAATTAATTCTTATTGAAAATATCGTTTGGCACACGAAGTGCTATGTTTTCACTTAAAGACTTGGGTTACCATAAGATTAAACAACGCATTAGCATGAAAAATTTATGCGAGTCGGAAGCCCGAGCATACTTGGGCGATCTATCGGGTTTGCTCTACGCATACCTATATTACTAAGTCGTTACAGGTTAAGGATTTAATGAATGACTTTGAAAAATAAATCCAAGAACGGCCACTACGGAGGGATAGCACGCAACATTGTATTTATTGTCCTGATCGTATCAGTTACACCTTTGGTCTTGGTCAGCGTCTTCATTCTGAATGAATTTCAGACTTCTTATAAAGAAAAGGTTGGCGATCAATTAGAGTTGCTGGTTCGGAAGCATAAAAATAATATTAATTCATTTTTGGAAGAAAAGCTTGCTAACATCCGGTTTCTGGCCTTCAATTCCAGTTTTGCGGAGCTGAGTGATGAGTCCATTCTAAAGCAAAAATTGGCAGAGCTTCATCAGACCTATGACCGCGTGTTTGTGGATCTGGGTGTCGTCAATCATCAGGGGCGTCAGGTCGCATATGCTGGGCCGTATAAATTTACAAATGCGCAATACCATGATACGGACTGGTTTAAAGATGCTATCGAAAAGCCTTTTTTTATTAGTGATGTTTTCCTGGGACTACGCAGAACCCCACACTTTATTGTAACTGTAAAAAATGAAACAAATGGAAAAACATGGTTGCTTAAGGCAACAATTGACTTCGGGTCCTTTAACACCATCGTTGAAAATCTACGTGTTGGCGAAACCGGGTTTGCGTTTATCCTGAACAAGGTCGGCGAATTTCAAACAAAACCTCTATCTCAAATCCTGCCTCATAAGAATTATTACCCGTCAAATCAAAACCATACTGTAGAGGAATCTGACTCTGTCATCAGACAGACAGAAAATGGGAATGAGGAGATCATATATGCATCAACCTATCTAAAAAACGGTGATTGGTTGATGGTGCTTCAGCAAGATTCAAAAGATGCTTTCGCCGACCTTCACAAAACCCGGACAATTGCCGTATACATCATTCTGTTGGGCAGTATCGGCATCATTTCGACATCGCTGATATTATCTCGCAGATTAATAAAGCGCATTGCTCGTGCAGACCAGGAAAAGGAAATTGCGGGCCAGGAAAAGGAAATGATGTCCCAGCAGGTCATTGAAACCGGGAAACTCGCATCCGTCGGCGAATTGGCGGCCGGCATCGCCCATGAAATCAATAATCCGGTAGCAATTATGACCGAAGAGGCCGGATGGATTCAGGATTTACTAGAGGAAGAAGAGTTCCAGAAAAGCGAAAATTTACAGGAATTCCACCGGGCTTTGGAGCAGATCCATACCCAAGGAAAACGATGTAAGGATATCACGCATAAGCTGCTTAGTTTTGCCCGCAAGACGGACTCAAGCATTAAAGATGTCCTGCTAAACGACTTGCTCAATGAAGTGGCTTATCTATCGTCCCAGCGGGCAAAATACAGCAATATATTGATAAACACCGAATTTCACAAAGACTTGCCGCTTATTAGGGCTTCCGAGACTGAGTTGCAGCAAGTCTTTCTTAATCTGGTTAATAATGCGCTGGATGCCATGGAAAAAACCGGTGGTACTATAGACATAACCTCGAAAACGGAGGGGAATGATATCGTGATTGTCGTGGCTGATAACGGTCCCGGCATTGCCAACGCCAACCTGGCTCGAATATTTGACCCCTTTTTCACTACCAAGCCGGTAGGAAAGGGTACCGGACTGGGGCTTTCCATCTGCTATGGCATCATTAATAAAATGGGTGGGGAAATAGATGTTCGAAGTGTTATCGATAAGGGAACAACCTTTACGATTCGGATTCCTGCAAACAGAGAGGGCGAAGAGAGAATCGCCCAGCAGTCACCGGATTTTGATCCGGATGAAAATACTTTGCATTAGAAAATGCAGTTATAAGTAAAAGCCCAACCAGACATACAACTGCCGGACAAAAAACGGGTTTGGCGAAAAAAGGAGACGAAAAATGACGAATGTAAAAGTTCTTCTGGTTGACGATGAGAGGCCCTTTGTGGAAACCATGGTCAAGCGATTGAAGAAAAGAGACTTAAAATTAGTCACCGCCTTTAATGGTAATGAAGCCTTAAACCGGCTGGAAGAAGATGGCGATATTGAAGTCGTTATCCTTGATATCAAAATGCCGGTCATGGACGGCATGGAGGCCTTAAGTAGAATCAAAAGTAAACACCCCCTGGTCGAGGTTATTATGCTCACCGGCCATGCTACAGTGGAGACGGGGATTGAAGGAATGAAAAAAGGGGCTTTTGATTATCTGATGAAACCCTGTGATGCGGACCAGCTGTTAGATAAAGTGACGGAGGCGGCGGCCCGCAAAAGAAAACATGAAGAAAAAATTGTGGAAGCGCGAGTGAAAGCAATCACACTTCGGCGAGCTTAAAGCAAATCTCACAACACCATTTATTGTTGGAGGGGAAGAGGATGGGAGGAAAGAATAGCATTCGATCAAATCACATAAAGATTCTTCTGATTGATGATGAGGTTGCATATGTCAATGTCCTGTCCAATCGACTCTCTAAACGCAATTTTTATGTGGCAAAGGCTTTCAGCGGCACCGAAGCCATTCAAATTTTACGTAGACAGGATTTTGACATTGCTGTTCTGGATCTAAAAATGGAGGATATGGACGGTATCGAGGTTCTCAAGATACTGAAGAAAATGGATCCGCGAATTGCCGTGATCATGTTGACCGGTCACGGTTCAGCGGAAGCCGCCAGGGAAGGTATTGAACACGGCGCCTTTGACTACCTTACCAAGCCTTGCGAACTTGATGCGTTGATTACAAAAATCAATGATGCTTATCGCAAGCGAAATAACGTCTGATTTGATCAGAACACCTTTTGGCTGAACAGGCCCAGGACCTGGACAAGGGATAGCATTTCCAACCGAGAATTGATACCTGTTTGAGTGAAAATCTATATATCAATATCTTTTATAGTGCCTACAATGACCTGAGAAGGAAAATTAGATGATAGCGATTGCTAAAAATAGAAATATCCAGCTTGGTTTCGCTCTCTTGTTTGGAGCTATCATTTTGGTTTTACCGAGACCGGAAGGAACAAAATTTAAGATCACCGGCGATGTCGACCAGAATTTCTTTAAGACCATCAGCGATCAGTTCACACTGGTGCCCACCACCAACGGCGAGACTGATACATACGTTGTTGAGATCAAAGAAACGAAAACGGCTGAATTCCCAGGGGAACTGCTAAAAGAAAAAGCCGCTGCTTCAAAAATGACGGATATCAAGATTGACTATGTCAACGGTCTTTCTTCAAAAGCCAAAAGATTTCTGGCTATTCTGGCGGTTTTGATTTTTCTTTTTGTGTTTGAGCCGATACCTCTTGAAATAGCGGCTGCATTAATCGGGGTGTCGTTGGTCATCATGCAGATTGTTGATGTAAAAACCGCGTGGGCACCTTATATGCATCCTGTGGTGGTTTTCATCATGTGTTGCTTGATTTTTGCCATTGCCATGGACAAAGCCGGTTTAACGAAAAGATTGGGGCAGTTTATCATAAAAAAAGCCGGAACAAATGTGGTTCGATTCACCTTTGTAATCAGTATCGGCCTGGGACTGGCATCCTCTTTTTTGCATGATGCTGCCGCTGTTTCCATCGGCATCATCACCATGCTGCCTCTCATGCGGGCAGCAGGCATAGAGCCGCACTCCCGAACAGCCAAATTCATGATGATCTCTCTGGCCTTTGCCTGTTCCTGCGGCGGTATGGGGTCCCTGGTCGGCGGTGGGCGCACCATGGTCTCAGCAGCGTTTCTGAAGGAGTTTACCGGGATCGAAATTACATTTATGGACTGGATCAAATACGCCATGCCCATAGCAATTGTGACGGTTCCTGCAGCGGTCGGGGCCGTGTACCTGGTTTTTCGTCCGGATCCCAAGTTAGAGCTGCCGCGGCTCGATGAAGAAATCGGCCCGTGGTCATCCCGGGAAGCGAAGACACTGGTGATCATTGGAATTTCATTTATCCTATGGCTTACAA
>JBAVYC010001573.1:0-2626 GCA_049698595.1 Desulfobacterales bacterium
ATGCCGTCAAGCTCGGTGCTCACACGCCGGGTCTCATTCTGCTCCATTTCCTGGTCCGGGACCAGCGTCAGCAATGCCCGGTGGGGATTGTCCAGAAAATATTTTTGGATGCTGTTTTCAAAAAAAGCACCCTTCTTCAGTTCCTTACGCAATTTTGCCAGATCAGCGTCAAAATTCAAAATTTTCAGCGGATCACCACCGTGGAACCAGCTGCCGCTGAAGCTCAGCAGTAGCTTTATCCCGTATGGATAAGGCGAATTGGTAATCTCTTTGCGATGAAACTCAATCTGATGGATAGCGGCGTCAATCAGATTTTTATCGATACCCTTTTTAACAAGATCACGAAATACGCCGATAATGATCTCTTCGATTTTTTCGACTGCGGTCTGTTCGACATCTTTTAGTCCGGCGACAAAGAGCGTATCCCGATTATCGGCATCAAAACCGGTACCATCGCACAGAGCGCTGCCAAGGGCTGAATCGATCAGTGCTTTGCGCAGCGGGGAAGCGGCATTGCCAAGCAGGATCTGTTCCAGTAATGTCAGCACCAGGACTTCAAACGTATCCTGAATGTCCGCTGTCAGCCACGCCAGGCACACCTGGCACTTTTTGGCGGCATCTTCGTTTGCGTTGAAAGGGTACGGATAGGATGCAGAGCGCGGGTGCTCCCAGCGTGGCTGGGAGGCAACGTCTGTCCCGGGATCAATCCGTTTGAATTGATTTAAGACCTGTCCTTCGATAAAAGCCAGGTGATCTTCGAGCGGCAGGTTGCCATAGGTGTAGAAAAAGGCGTTACTGGGGTGATAATGCTTGCGATGGAACTCTTTCAGCTGCGCATGCGACAACGATGGAATCTCAGCCGGTTCCCCGCCGGAATTGAATCGGTAGGTGGACGACGGGAACAGGACCTTCAGGATGGATCGAACCATCACCTGATCCGGTGATGACATGGCGCCTTTCATCTCATTGTAGACCACACCTTTATAAATCAAACGATCATCAGCAGGATCATGAGCCACTGGATTTTCTTCAATCTCCAGGCGGTGCCCCTCCTGCTTAAAATTGAGTTCTTCCAAACGGGGGAAAAACACAGCGTCTAGATAAACGCCCATCAGATTGTAGAAATCTTTGCAGTTCTGGGTCGAAAACGGATACATGGTCCAATCCGAGGACGTAAAAGCGTTCATAAAGGTGCTTAAGCTTCTTTTAAGCATTGAAAAAAACGGATCCCGCACGGCATATTTTTTGGAGCCGCACAAAACGGTATGCTCAAGGATGTGAGCGACACCGGTGGAGTCCCGGGGAACGGTTTTTAAGGCGACACTGAAGGTATTTTCGGCATCATCGTTGCTGATGTGTACATGCCTGGCGCCGGTAGCGAGATGCTTGAGAGCATAAAAAATCGAAGAGATCTCTTTTAGCAATTCGATTCGCTCAATGCGGTAACCATCGATACGATCACCCACCTTCAATCCGGAATTGTCGGAATCTACGCTAATGTTCATATTCACCCCATATGTTTCTTGCGATTAGGATAGCTTTTTTAATAAAATTTGATTGATACTATTGAAATGCTAATACAGATATGAGCTAAAATTCTAATATCGAAATTCGAAATCCGAAACAATAATTAATGACCGAAATTCGAAATTCAAAACGACACGGATCAGGTTTGGAGTATTGGAGAATTTTATATTCGGATTTGTTTCGGATTTCGAGCTTCGGATTTCGAGTTTATAAATTTCCTAAGGCTAAAAAAGTCCAAAATAACAATTTATTTCTCATTAAAGGTGGAATCATCTAAGATGCTATACTGCAATATAGATTCCCCGGCTTTTACGTTTTATCTTACCGATTTTATTTAGACGAAAAATAATGTTGCGAATCTTTTTTTCTTCAAAGCCGGTTTTAGCCTGGATGTCAGCAAACCCTACCCCCTGTTTGGATCGTTTGATAACATCCAACACGACGTCAATGGCCGTCAGTGCTGTTTTACGGCGGCCAATTCGGACGCCGGTATTGTCAGGACTCAGCGCCGCCTGCTTTATCAAATTTTCCAGCCGATCCAGTCTGGTCAGCAGCCGGTCTACATCTTTTTTCGTTGGAATATTATACTGCCGCATAAAAAATTTGACCATGGCATCGAAACTTGGTGTTTTGCCTTTCCTTTTCGGCATGGGATCCTCCCTGGTGACAGGTAGCATAAACCACCATGTTGTATAAACAACATGGCAAAGAATAGCTAATGGTCCGTTATTATTCTTATGGAGTCGTTGTTCATACTTTGGGATTTTAGATTGCGGATTTTGGATTTGCGGAGTCGCTGCGCTCTACCAATTTATAATTGACAGAATTCCTTAAATCCAAAATCCGCAATCCAAAATCTGAAATCTATTAGCGCACCTAACTCAATTCAGAACGAAAATGGGCTTAAATAGCTTAAATAGCTTAAATGGAAATTATCAATATTCACTACTTTTAACCTAACCCCAAGAAATTATGATAAAACTAATTGATAATTGTCTAAAAGTCAAGATTTCGGATTGAAAAGAAGATGATTTTCTGATAATCAAGATTGTATAAAGATTCAATCCTGCGAAAAATTGAATCATAGTCGCGTTTGTGA
>JBAVYC010001574.1:0-4016 GCA_049698595.1 Desulfobacterales bacterium
GTGTAAGCAAATAAAATCATCTTTGCGTTTTCTGGTGCTGGCATACGTTTCTCCTTTCTTGGTTTAATGTTAGATCATTTCCTTGCATACGTTAAATCAGCATGGACCCGTTTCTGATGTTGATCGAATAAAACGATGTGTTCCAACGGAAACTCGACCCATACGGATTGTGCGCTCATCAATTCGTTTGAGGGATGACTAACTTTGGCTTTGACCTCGACCTTGTCGACTTCGATAACCAGCAAAAATTGCCCGCCCACGGTAATTGATTTGCGCTTTACCTTGGCGTTTACGGCATTGCTGAAGGCCGTTTTCGAAACGCTAATGTGCTCCGGCCTGATTCCGATCGTCACTTCGCGATCCAACCCATGGGTCGCAATGCCCAGCGGCGATGGGAAAAAACTGGAACTCAGCACGTTCTTGCCGGCCGCTTGTTCACAGCGTGCGGCAATAAAGTTCATGCCCGGGTTGCCTAAAAACCATCCGCCGAATACTTCTTCCGGCTCATTGTAGAGGGCGCGCGGCTCGTTGCACTGGACCATCCGGCCGTCCTCCATCAGCGCAATTTGATCCGCCAGCGTCATGGCTTCGGTTTGGTCATGGGTCACATAGACAATGACCTGATTTAATTTTTTGGATAGCTCTTTAAAAAAATGCGAGAACTGGACCCTTGAATTGGCATCGATATTGGTCATCGGTTCATCAAATAAAATGATGTCCGGGTGATAAGAGATTGCCCTGGCGACCGACACTTTCTGGCGCGAAACGTTATCGAGCTGCGAGCTGTCTTTGTCTGCCTGATCCTGTAGATTCAACAGTTCCAGCGCTTCTTCAATTCTCTGCCTGCGTTCATTTGCGGGTATATTACGCTTCAAAAGAGGCAGTTCGATATTTTTATACACGCTGATGCCGCGGTAGACGACGGGGTATTGGAAAACCATGCCGATATTGCGTTTGCGCGGCGGGAGTTGGGTCAGATCGATGTCTCCAAAATAGATACTGCCGGAAGTCGGTGCCTCGAGTCCCGCAATCATGCGCAACAAAGTGGTTTTGCCGCAGCCGGAGGGACCCAGCAGACAGGTCACCTGGCCTTCCGGAAAGGAAAATGTCAGATCATCGACCGCCACCACCTCTTTAAATCTTTTGGTTAAATTATCTATTTTGATTTCAGGCATTAAAATTATTTATCCCTTTGCCGACCCGGTTCCCGGTGTCTTTTTCAAAAATAAAAAATGAGGCAGCGTCGATCCGAATGTTGATTTGATCACCGACATCGTAATGCCCGTTTTGAGAACTTGGATTTACCATTGTCAGACTGCAATCCTGAACATTGAGATATATGATTTCTTCAGCACCAAGATCCTCGCGCAGATAAATGTCGGCGGTTAGAAAATTTACATCGATATCAGAAACTATTTGGATTTTTTCGGGACGAACCGCGACCGTTACCGCCAGCGGGTCTTTCATCGCAGGAAGTCCCGCATCGATTAAAACCGGAAATTCAAATAAGTCCGTCTTGCAGCGCAGCGTGGATTGATTTTTAGTAAGGTGGCCGTCAAACAGATTTGCCCGCGGAAAGCCCAATATATCCATGGTGGAAAGGTGACGGGGATCTAAATATATGGACTGCGGCTCCCCGGTTTCTGCAATTGTCCTGTTATGAAGTACGGCGATACTGGCAGCCAGAGTCAGAGATTCGATGGGGTCCGAAGTCGCATAAATGAAACAAGCGGCAATTTCATCCTGCAGTTGTCTTAGATCATCGATCAATCTTTCGCGTAATTTAAAATCCAGACCGGCCAAGGGATCGTCAAAAAGATAGATATCCGTTTCCTTGACGATGCCCCTGGCGACTGCCACGCGCTGCTTTTGCCCACCGCTTAGCTGGGTGGGGAGCTTGTCAAGCAGCTCTTCAATACTCAACATCGATGCCGCACGCTGAACGACAGGTTTAATCTCAAGGGTGGATTTTTTAATCAGCCTGAGGGGATAGGCAATATTTTCAAAAATGGTCTTATGGGGGATCAGTGCAAAGTCCTGGGGAACGTAACCGATATTTCTGACCTTGGGCGGCATGTGGCGGACATTTTCGCCCCGCAGGATAATGTCGCCGGCATCCGGAAATTCAAGCCCCATTAACAGCCTTAACAGCACGGTTTTGCCCGAAGAGGGCAGCCCGTAAATGACCATAAAATCGTCTTGTTTGACCGCCAGATCGATGTCTTCTAATACCGGCAATTTACCGTACTGTTTCGAAACCGCTTTAAATTCGACAACCGTGTCCATTCGCTATCTTCCTATCTTTATGAGAATGGGGGCCAGCAGGATCCCTAAACCAAATACACAGGCGACAATCGTGTAGGCAATCATCATAATCTTTTTGCCCTCTTTAAAGTCGGCTTCCGAGGGCATATTGCCGAAGGCCATTTGCGAGAGCGCCGACACAATCAGCAACACCAGCCCGATTTTGTAGAGGGCCATGTTCATTTTTTGAATAATCAAGCCGAAGCTGACAATCATGGATACAATCACAATGATCTGCATCCTGGCACCAAAGGCGATTTTTTTCTTCATACTATACTTCTCCTCGGACCGTGCCGAATGTCATCCCGACCAGGAGGTATTTCTGGAAAAAGAATATAAAGACAATTAAGGGAAGGCTGTAAAAGGCCGTCAGCGTCGCAATGAAGTCCCATTGAATGGCACCGCCGGCACTAAATCCCTGGGCCAACCCAACGGGCACCGTTGCAGTTTTTTTGCCACCGATGATGAAATTAAACAGAAATTCGTTCCAGACGAAAATGATGTTAAAAATAAAGGCGGCAATCAGCCCGGGCTTTACCTGGGGCATGACCAATCTGAATATGATGTGCATTCTCGAACCGCCATTGGCCAATGCAGTTTCGTCAAACCGTTCTGAGACACCATCGATAAAGCCCTTCAGAATCCAGACGGAGAAAGGGATGCTGAACATGGCGTAAAAAAGGATCATGCCGGAATGGGTTCCCTTCCAGCCGGATGCCGCATATAGCAGGTAAATCGGAACCACCACCGCCGCCGCCGGCACCATCCTCATGGACAGCAACAAAAACATGATCAGGTCGGTGCCTTTGGGCTTGAACCGTGAAAAACTGTAGGCTGCCAAGAACGAGACCAGCACGGCGATTATCACCGCGCTCAACGACATGAAGATACTGTTCATTAACTCTTTGGAGAAGTTGATCCTTTCAAACAGGCCGATGTAGTTTTGCAATGAAGGCATAAACAGCCATTTCGGTGGCATCATGAGGATCTCTTCCCTGGTTTTAAAAGAGCAGATGATCATCCAGACGATCGGCGAGAAAAAAAGGATGGAAATCGCCCACAAAACCAAATGATAAAGGGATCTTTTTACCCCTTTTTTACGATCTGAACTTGGCATTTACGCCGCCGCCTCCTTTTTTTTGAGGACATAAAGGTAAATTGAAGTAAAAGATATGGCGATTAGCAGCGAGATAATCGCCAACGCCGAGGCCTGGCCCATGGTAAAGGCATTAAACGCCTGGCGATATAAGGTCAGGCCGATCAGTTCGGTGGAATTACCGGGTCCGCCTCGGGTCATGGTAAAGATGATATCCATGGATTTGAATGAATCGATGGTTCGTAACAGGATGCCCAGCATGAGGATAAATTTGCCATGGGGCAGTACCACGTGAACCAAGCGCTGGTACCAGGACAGATTTTCCACTTCGGCTGCTTCCAATTCTGCTTTGGGCACTGAACCCAGGGCAGCCAGGGTCATCATCATCATAAACGGGGTCCACATCCAGGTATCAACGATCAGAACCGACGGAAAGGCCCAGGCACTGGAGCCTAAAAAATCGATGGTGACGCCGAAGACACCCTTGATGAAATAATTCAGGATGCCGAATACGGGATCATAGATAATTTTAAAAAAAGACCCGGTTGCCAGGGGGGCCATAATCATGGGTGTGAATATCATGGTCAGGGCAAACCGTCGACCGGGCAGATCTTTA
>JBAVYC010001575.1:0-2118 GCA_049698595.1 Desulfobacterales bacterium
AAAGAGGGATGTGGCCGTCACCACCCGGACATGATTTTTGGGTTTATATACTTCCATTTCAGCGTTCATGGGATCCCCTTATTTCGTGCACATTTTCAGAATGAATTCGGTTTGATAGTTGATATAATCCTCGAGACTGTAATGATGGGCCAGATACCAGCGCCTGAAGGTCCACATGTGGCCCAGTACCACAATGTTGTGAGCCGCCATTTCAAGGCTCTGCTCCTTGATACCCGGTAATTCTCCTGAAGTTGCGATACGGGCCAGGGCTTCGACAAACAGACCGGTAATTTGAAGCTCATTTTCAAGGACCCTTTTCTGCCACTGGGTCGGCAATGACCGGGTTTCCTGATATATCAGCAAAATAAAATCACTCATCCGGTGACAAACTTTAAAATATTGCCGGATTACGCCTGCAAGGGCAGCACGACCGGCTGTCGCCCCGGACATCGCTTCGGTAACGCCCCGGGCCACTTCCGCATGTATGGATTCGCACACCATGTAAAGGATATCTTCTTTCGAAGCGAAATATTCGTACAGGGAACCGATGGAGGAACCGGATGCCCGGGCAATTTGCCGGGTGGTGGTTTTATGGAAACCTTTTTCGATGAAAAGCTGAACGGCGGCATCGGCGATCCGGCGGCGTCTTCGTTTCACCAGATCGGGGTCTTTGACCTGGGTTGGGATGTCTTTTGTTCTGATCAACTCTTGCATGGCAACCTGTATGCGGCGTGATGAAAGTTTTCGCTTACTTTTTGTTTATCCGTTGGAGACGGATCAGGTTTCGGGGTAAGAAACCCAGGTACAATAGCCGGCAAATTGCATATGCCTGCAATCTGAACGAGCGCTCAGTCGCAATTTATCACGCCTCATTTTTTTTTGTCAATCTTTTTCACGGAAAAAAGGGGTCTTAGACATAATAAATTAAGCTTATTCAGTATTCAAAACTTGGTCCTTCGTGCCAGTCGAAGATCCCGCCGCCGGGGGTCAGAGATAATCGGCTGTGGATGTGACAGTTTCAAGGAGTGCCGGAGTACTGGCCACCGGCTCGTAGAGCCTACGGCTCGGAGGAAGTGATGGTCTATTGCTCGAGAACGCTATGCATTCGAGAATCCCAACGACCGTTAATTAAAGTTACAGAAGATCGGAGTTGAGTTTTATTTTTCCAATACTCCAATACTCCAAAAGAAGGTATTGACAAAAGAAAAATGTTCCAGTAAAAAAAGAAATTATGAGCGAGCGCTCGCTCATATTGGCTAAGCTTTCTGTTTCATTGCATTATTTTTGTTACCCGGGAGGAATATATGGATGATAATATTTTGTTGGCAGCGGAAGATGGCGGCATCATAACGTTGACCCTGAACCGGCCCGACATCATGAATTCTCTGAATTTTCCCCTGTTGCACGCCCTGCGGGACCAGATCGAAGCGATTCGATTCAGAAATGATATTCGGGTCATCATCATCACAGGCAGCGGGGAAAAGGCTTTTTGTGCCGGTGCCGATTTGAAAGAGCGTGCGACCCTTAAGCCGGAGCAGGTCAAGGAATTTATTTTTACCATCCGCAACCTTTTTACATCCATCGAACAGCTCAATAAAGCGGTCATCGCCGCCGTGAATGGAATTGCCCTGGGCGGTGGCACAGAACTGGCCCTGGCAAGTGATATTCGCATCGCTTCCAGCAATGCAAGTATGGGGCTTACCGAAACGCGTCTGGCGATCATTCCCGGTGCGGGCGGGACCCAACGCCTGCCGCGACTGGTGGGCAAAGGTAAGGCCAAAGAGCTTATATTCACCGGCCAGCGGATAGATGCACAGGAGGCCTTGAAAATCGGTCTGGTAAATAAAATTTGTGAGCAAAAAGATCTGAGGAAGGAAAGCAAAAAAATGGCGGATATGATTTGCGAGACCGGACCGATTGCCATTGAACAGGCCAAATATGCCATCAACCACGGCATGGAAACGGATATGCATACGGGTCTTGCCATCGAATCGAATGCCTACTGGTTGTGCATCCCCACCGAAGACCGCCTGGAAGGACTGGCGGCGTTTAAAGAAAAAAGAAAACCGGTGTATAGAGGTCGATAAGCTTGGCTAATAGTTAGCAGCGGCGTTTTAT
>JBAVYC010001576.1:0-1770 GCA_049698595.1 Desulfobacterales bacterium
ATAAACGAATATATTTATTTTACCTATTAATAATAGAAAGTTGTATGTATTTACAGATTAAGCGGAGATTAATTTGGTCTGCCGGATCAGTCTGCATGATCTGTCTACAAATTTGACCACTCACAAAAGAAATTTATGAAAAATTATAAAATTCTCTTCGTTGACGATGATCCACAGATTCTGTTCATGGTGGAACAGTTTCTTAGTCGCTGCGGATTCAACGTCACCACTGAGTCAAGCGGTCAGAAGGCCATCGAGATGGTTCGGGAAAACCATTTCTGTGTTGTGTTTACCGACCTGAATATGCCCGAAATCAGTGGCATGGAACTGCTGAGACAGATCAAAGCGGTCTCTTCAGAGACGGAAGTGATCATCGTCTCCGGCTATGGCACCATCGAAACAGCCATCCAAGCGATGAAATTGGGTAGCTACGATTTCCTCCAAAAGCCGATTAACTTCGACCGCTTCAAAATCCTGATCGATCGTATTATCGAAAAACAAAAGCTGAAGGAAGAGAATCAACTGATTCGAAACCGACTTAAAGAACGATACAAATATGATGAACTGGTGGGCATGTCCCCTAAAATGCAAAACATCTACAAAATCATCGATAAAATAAGCTTCGGCAGCCCAACGGTGCTGATCGAAGGTGAAAGCGGCACCGGAAAAGAACTGACAGCCAACGTCATTCACAACAACAGTGACCGATCGGAAGGCCCATTTATTCCCATCAACTGCGGCGCTATCGCGCAAAGCCTCCTGGAAAGTGAACTTTTCGGGCATGTAAAAGGCGCATTTACCGGTGCATCGAAAGATTCCATTGGCCTGTTCAAAGCCGCGGATGGTGGAACTATTTTCCTGGACGAGATTGGGGAGGTTTCAACGGCAGTTCAAGTCAGTTTACTTCGGGTGTTGCAGGAAAAAAAAGTCCGTGCGGTTGGAGACACTCGAGAAACAGAAGTAAACGTGCGCGTGATTGCCGCCACTAATAAGAAATTGGAAGAGGCAATAAAAAATAAAGCCTTCAGAGAAGATCTGTATTACCGGCTCAATGTCATTTCCATTACCATGCCACCGTTACGGGAAATCCGAGAAGATATCCCTTTGTTGATCAGCCATCTCATCAAGAAGCACAAGCGTAAAGGCTCAACAACCGTACCGGAGGTCAGTCCGGAAGCGATGGCGTTGTTGATGGGGTATCGCTGGCCCGGAAATGTCAGGCAACTTGAGAACGTTTTTGAAAGAGCGTTTGCGCTGGGCGTCAAAGATGTGCTTCATGTGAATGATTTGCCGAGTGAAATCGCTCGACAATCACGCGCATGGATGCCTGCAGACGTGAATTGCAATTTGAAAGTGATCGAGGAAAAAACCATCCGACACGCGCTTCAAAAAGCAGGGGGAAACAAGGCAGAGGCGGCTAATCTGCTCGGCATCAATACCACAACGGTCTATCGTAAAATGGCCAAATACAATATCAGTGATACATAGATGGAGGATAACGAAAAATGCCTGAAGGATTGGATGTAATCGTCGTTGATGACGACCCGGCTGTTTGTAAACTGGTTTCCACGACCATCAAGCGTTTCTATACATGGGGAAACGTGTTGTCATTCACGGACTCCGAGGCGGCTACGGATTATTGCCTCGGAAGGGATATCGGGGTCGCCATTTTTGTGGTGGATGTTTTTCTTGGCGGGGCAAGCGGTTTTTTTTTCCTTGACGCCATTGAAAAAAAATTTCCAACTGCCCATGCGGATGCAATTATTATCA
>JBAVYC010001577.1:0-3647 GCA_049698595.1 Desulfobacterales bacterium
AAATGGAGCTTTTCAAAGTTTGCCATTTCAATTTTTTTATAAAAGCGCCGGCGATATTGCTCTATTTCCTGAAATGTTAATTTGCAATACTTGATGCAAAATTCATGCAAAATTCATTACTAACAAATCCATTTTTGTAATCGAAAACGCCTCCAACATCAGAATTGGTAATTATGAAACTCGATTTTGCCTTGAAACAGTTAAATATTTTAAAAATTCAATATGTTATTAGAAAAGCGGCTTCATCTACCAAACAATACAGACCCAATCCTGCGGCCCGATCAAGCCGCCGGTCTAAATTTATATTAATACCTATCGATGCCATTAAGGATTTGAAATCTCAAATTATGAAAGGGACTGGACACAATTTGTTTACTTGGTTACACAGGCAGAAAAATCACCCGCTGAAAAAAACCAGAAATAAGTGTTGAACGTTTGTTTTCCATTCGACGTTGGAAGTTCGATGTTGAGTGTTCATCTTTCAGACCCACCCCCTTTGCTGTTAAAGCTTTCCATTAGAGTTGCCGATAATTCATTTCAGGTTTTGCGTTTTTTAGGGAAGCATTCCAAGGGAATATTAAACCGATCTAAACAATAGCGATGGCCGGCCTTATTTATCCAATAAACGAAGAAAAATTCGGTGATTCCAAAGCCGGTTCCAGGGTGGTTGGAGCTTCCCATAGTGAAAATTCGGAAACCAAGTGGATGTTCCGGATGGGAACGGAAAAGGTCTGGTGCAGCCAGTCATTAGGCGCAGAAACAGGGACTGAAAATGACCCACCCCTCTACAGCAGCCGCATTATAAACAACTACGTTGAATATCTGCAGGAGTATCTCCCGGATATTGAAATTAAATCAATCCTGGAGTACGCCGGGATGGCGGAACAAGAGGTTGAAGATGCCGGCCACTGGTTCAGCCAGTTGCAGACTGACCGGTTCCACGAAATCATTGTCGCCAAGACCGGCAATCCGCATATCTCCAGAGAGGCAGGCCGATTTTCCATATCCTGCAAAAGAATCGGGGCTGCCAAGCAGTATGCCCTGGGATTTCTCAATCCGACCGCCATTTATTTGAGGATCGGCAAGATTGCTAAAACCATATCGCGGGGTGCCGTCATCAGCGGGAAGAAGCTGGGCGGAACCAAAGTTGAAATCGTTTCGATTCCCTCACCAGGGACCAACGAAAAACATTATCAGTGTGAAAATCGAATCGGCTTTATGGAGGCTGCCGCCAAAATCTTCACCAATAAATTTGCCGAAATTGACCACCCTTCCTGTTTCCACAAAGGAGATGACCGCTGCCGGTACATCGTCACCTGGGAGAAGACGCCGGCCATTATCTGGAAACAAATCCGAAATGCCATGTTGTTTTCCGGACTGACGGCATCCCTGGTTTTGGCCCCCATCCTCTCCCGCGGATCATGGCTCGTTCTGGTTCTAACAAGTTTTTTTTTGTATTTGGCAACATTCTTCAACGCTCAACGGCTCGAAAAAAAAGAACTTATAAAAACCATTGAAAGCCAGGGCAATGCAGCCCGGGACCTGATGGATGAGATGAATATCCGTCACAATAATGCCTTGCTGATTCAGGAAACCGGACAGGCCATTTCCAAAATTCTGGATGTGGACAGGATCATCGACACTGTGGTTGCGGGTATGGAAAAGCATCTGTATTTCGATCGCGGTATGATTTTACTGTGCGACCCGACAAAGCGTCGGTTGCAATATATTGCCGGTTTCGGCTACTCCGGCGATCAGGAGGCCATTCTGTGCGATCACGAGTTCAGTCTTAAAAATCCCGCTGCCGAAGGCGGCATTATTCGGGCATTTCACGAGCAAAAGCCTTTTTGGGTAAAAAATGTGGCTGACATTGAAAAAGAACTTTCAAAAAAAAGGCTCAGCCTCATCCGGCAGATGGGGGTTAAATCCTATGCCTGCGTGCCGCTTGTCTACGAAAAAGAGGCCCTGGGGGTGCTGGTCGTAGAAAACAATAGTTCACAAGGCCAAATTGCACAGAGTGAAATCAATCTCTTGGCGGGGGTCGCCGCTCAAACAGCTATCAGCATCATCAATGCCCGGTCTATTAAGAAAATCAGAGAAAGCGAGCAACAATATCGTCTTTTAGCAGATAATATATCCGATGTGATCTGGATTATCGACATTGCCACCCTGAAAATTTCCTACGTCAGTCCTTCGGTTGAACGTCTACACGGATTTACGCCGCAAGAGTATATGGCACTCGAATTGACAGATATTTTAGCCCCCGCTTCCCACGAGCGGGCTCAGGCGATCATTGCGGACGAGCTGGCAAAAGGAACGAGCAATTCGGCAGGCCCCTACCGATCGAGAATTTTGCAGTTGGAACATTACTGTAAAGATGGTTCCACTATCTGGGTGGAGTTGACGGCCAGCTTTCTGCAAGCCAAATCAGGTAAGGTGATCGGGATTCTGGGGGTATCGCGTGATATTAGCGAAAGAAAAAATGCAGATCAGGAAAAGAAAATGCTTGAAATGCGGCTGCAGCAAGCCCACAAAATGGAAGCCATCGGTACCCTGGCCGGCGGTATCGCCCATGATTTCAACAATATTCTTTCGGCTGTTCTCGGGTACACGGAAATGGCGCTGGAGGATGCTGAAGATGGTTCACTGATCCACAGCAATCTGCAGGGTGTCTTCACTGCCGGTAACCGTGCCAAAGACCTGGTCGCGCAGATTCTGACCTTCAGCCGCCAAGCGGATCAGGAATTCAGACCCGTTCAGGTTGAACTTATTGTCAAAGAGGCCATCAAGCTTTTGAGGGCATCTTTACCCAGTACGATTGAAATTAAGCAGAATATAACCAGCAAATCCACAACGCTGGCGGATCCCACCCAAATCCATCAGGTTTTGATGAACCTGTGCACCAATGCCGAGCACGCCATGCAGGGCACAGGAGGGCTGCTGGCGGTCAGCCTGAGCGATGTTAGGATGGATTCCGAGTTTGAGGCCCGCCAACTCGTCATAAGTCCCGGTCCTTATCTGCGACTGGAAGTCAGCGACACCGGACACGGTATGAGGGCGGAAGTAAAAGAGCGTATATTTGATCCCTTTTTCACCACCAAAGAGACGGGCAAAGGGACCGGCATGGGGCTTTCCGTGGTTCACGGCATCATTAAAAATCACAAGGGCGCCATCGCTGTGAAGAGCGAGCCGGGGCAGGGGACAACCTTTGAAGTATTTCTGCCCGTCAGTCAAAACAAAGTGGAACTCACCACTGATGCCGGCACTGAGTTTCCCACCGGAAATGAGCGTATTCTTTTTGTTGACGACGAAAAAACTCTGGTGGATCTGGGCCGGCAAATACTGGAGCGTCTGGGGTATTCCGTCGAGAGCCGGACCAGCAGCATCGAGGCTCTGGAAATGTTTAAAACCCGGTCGGATGAATTTGATCTGGTGATTACCGATATGACCATGCCGAATCTGACCGGCGAAAAACTGGCCAGGGAACTCATGAAAATCCGTGCCGATATCCCGGTCATCTTGTGTACCGGGTTCAGTGAACATATCACGGAAGAACATGCCAAAGGATTGGGTATCAAAGAATTTATCTTAAAACCGATCGTGATGAACAAATTGGCTGAAATCGTTCGCACGGTGCTGGATGGGGG
>JBAVYC010001578.1:0-6967 GCA_049698595.1 Desulfobacterales bacterium
ATAATGCTCTCCTTTTTGGGGCTCAGTTCCTGATAAGCATCGATGGGGGTCTTCTCTTTGAAACGGGACGCCAGTTCTTTTATGGTGTCACATGAACTGACAACCTTTAATTCCACATTCATACCGTCTTCTGAGCTCGCCTTAATAACCGTCTTGAATCCGCAAATTCCCGCATCTACTTTTACCTTTGATTCCATTGATGAGTCTCCTCGAATGAGAGATTTCCCGTTTCGGTCTTGATTCTGAAACTCGTAAACATACCCTGAATGCACGCTGAACATACTCCAATAAATATTGAGGGATGTCAAGAGATAAGAATTGGTAAGCCAATAGTGAAAAATCAATAATTTTAAATGGTTGGAGCAGAATCGGATCGGTCCGAGGCGAGACTGGTATCATCCGGATGTTAACGGCATTGATGACGACGGCTGCGTCGATGTGCTCACAAAGGCTAAAATGTCACCGTGCGGCGCCTTTGCCGGCAACAGCTGTTTGGTGCAAATTCGGTTATCGCCGGGAAGCCGAAACGGTGGTGAGGTGATAAAGCAGGGCCAGAGGTTTGTATGTCAATGTCAGGGCGTATGCGGCCGGCCCAAAAAAAATACCTTGGCAAGGTATATGGGACGATTTGTTAGCGTACGCGTATGCCGCTTCCATTAGCTGTCGGTCCCCAGAGAAAAGGTGTGCTAGGCATTACCATAATCCGGTTGCCATCAATAAATTTCACGGAAGTTTCACGAATGGCAGAATAGAAAACACCCACTTTTTTTCCTTCCGGGTCCAATATATTGGCGCCGAACTTGTAATACCCGTAATCTTCCCAGATCCAGCGGACCATTTCTTTAAAATCATCCGTATCCGGTGTCGCATCCCGCCACACGTTTGATTTCATATCATATTTGGGTTCGATTCCAAAAATAACATACGGTTCGGAGTCACCGTAGTAATAGTATTTATAATCCATTGGGACCTGATTGGATTCAAACGCCTGCTGAACGCCGGCATCCCGCTGGAGACTTCCATAAGTTCCGGCAGTACACCCAGCAATCAAGGCCGGGACAAAGATACCCACCAATAGTAGAAAAAAATACCATAACTGTCTATTCTTATAAGTTTTCCGTATTTTATTCATAATTCCTCTCTTTCGAGTGAAATGTTATCTAACAAGGGCTTGCTGCATCGTATTTCGTATATTGAATTGAGGTCGGGTTAGCCTGCCTTACCTTTAACTAAACAGATCGCTTGCACCGTAGCGATCTAAGATATAGATTAACGCCGCTGTGGCTAAAGTCAAGTGACAGTTTTTGGCTTCACATAAAGATTAGGTGCCTAATTGTTTAGCCAATTTTACGGAAAAACTCGGAGATCACCGCTTTCGAAAACCCTCTGGCATACAGAAATCTGTAAATTTTATCCTTCCTTTTTAGTAAATCTTTTTCTCGATCGAATCGCCCGGCGTGCTTTTGAAAAATTGTCTCGGCACATTGACACTCATCGGCATCGGAAATGTTTTTGGAAAGAAGTGCCTGTATTTGATTGTCACGGAATCCTTTCAAATTCATTTCGAATCGAATTCGTTTGCGGCCATAACCTTTTCTGTGACGTCGGCGGATGAAGACCCGGGCTGTTCGTTCATCATTAATATAATCGAACCGTTCACATTCCGAAATAACCTTATCGATAACTTCTCCAGCGTGACCTCGCGCCGCTAGTTTTTGTGAAAGTTCGTGCTTTGAATGATCCCGCCGTGTCAAAATACGCAGCGCCGTATTCAACGCTTTTCGATAAGGATTATTTGAACTATTCTGCATGTCGATGGTCACCATATTCCCGCAGTCTTCTGTGCTGCGGTATCAGGCATCGCCGAAGCGAACTTTTGAAACTATACGGAAAGAAATGTCAACGTTTCAGTAAAAGTCACATATAGATAATATGCTTATTTTAATTCCGAAATCAAGAATTAGAAATTTAAGGCAGGACTTGATATCAGATCGGAGAGGAAGAGAAGAAAGAAGTGCCGGTAAGACGTTTAGGCATGAAGACCAGTCGGATTATGGGTCAATGCACTCCATGCGATATTCCGAGATTGCAGCTTCGTTGCGTATATTTGTTTGTCCAGGTCGGATGCAACCGTTTGCCAAATTTCCGCAGAAACTGTTTTGAATAAAGCGTGCCAGTGACAAAAGGCAAACAGGGCAATCCGAAATAGAGGTCACTCATCCCGGGCGAGACATATCAAAAAAAAGCTAAAGTCTGCCCCGAAACTACCGATAACATAAATGAAAACAAATTTGACCTAAATAAAATCAAGTTTGACAGGCATAGGATATTGAGTTAAGCTTAATTACAGTGATTCTGTTGAAGGTGAAGGAGAAGTGAGCATGGAAATAAATGGAAACCAGGGCATAGGCATTGATGCCTATGTGAATCAGGTTCAAGATAATAATAAAGTCGGGGCTCCAGACAACAAACTTGAAAAGACGGCAGTGAAGACGGATACGGTTGTGATTTCAGACGCTGCCAAAAGAATTCAGGAGGCCCGGAGGCAGTTGGACGATATTCCCGACGTACGGGAAGAGAAAGTATCACAGCTCAGAAGCCAAATTCAAAACGGAACTTATGAGATAGACGCTGATAAAATTGCGGGTAAAATGATCAAAGAAGGCTTTTTTAACGATTTCTTGAAATAATTATCTGCTTTTAAGAATTAATCTCAAAAACCGACTATATACGAAATCCCGGGGTCCTCCCGGGATTTTTTTTTCATCTCATCTGCTGCTGGGCCGGATCTTATAGGGCCTCGGAAACAAATCTATCAATCCCCACGGCGGAAATCCGGCGCAATCTTTGCGTATTTATTTAATACCGCGACCCTTACAGCTGGTGATGCCGTCAATGGACATCGCAAACCAGGCAGTAGGCATAAACCCCCTGAGGATCGTTTAATTCTATTATGGCCTCCAATTCGGGGCCTAATTTTTTAAAAAACCGAACTGCGGGGTGGGCCACACTTCCCAATGTATTGTTGGCAATACCTGCCAGAAAGTGATTAAGCTGCTTGATTAATTTTTCCCTGGCTGTCTGGGGCTGTTCAATATAGATAACGTCGTAATCCTTCAGATTCACCATGTTTGCCGCCGACTGCACTGCATCCTGCAGATTGCCGAATTGGTCGACCAGCCCCAGCTCCTTGGCCGTTTTTCCCGACCACACCCGGCCCTGGGCAATTTTTTCAACATCCTGGAGAGTTAGATTTCTCCCCTCAGATACCGTTTTGATGAAACGCCGATAGTTGTGTTGGATGACTTGCTCCATTGAATCCGCAATGATCGGATTGAGTGGACGGGCGGTATCAAAGGCATCGGCCACGCGGGTGGTTCCCACTCCGTCGTTATGAATGCCCAAATAATCAAGGCTTTTTTCAAGTGTTGCGAAGGCACTGTAAATTCCAATGGAACCGGTAATCGTGGTGGGGGCGGCCCAGATTTCATCGGCCGGCGAGGCAATCCAATACCCGCCGGATGCGGCAATCGAACTCATGGATGCAATCACCGGTTTGCCTGATTGGCGGGTTAGTTCTAATTCCCTGCGGATAAGTTCAGAAGCCAGCGCGCTGCCCCCCGGGCTGTCAATCTGAAGAACCAGCGCCTTGACCTCATCATCCAGGCGCGCTTGCCGAATTAGATCCGTCAAGGTGTCACCGCCGATTTTGCCCGCCGGCTGAACGCCGTCCAGGATAATCCCTTTGGCCACAATGACACCTACTTTTGAAGTGTCATCACGGGTCTGTTTTTGTTGCGGTTTGATAGCGGCCAGGTAATCATCAAATTGAATCTTATTGATGGTCATCTCATCTTCGTCTTCACCCACCAGGGCAATCAGCTCTTCTCTGACCTCATCCCTGGTTTTCAGGGCATCGACCAGGCCATGATCCAGTGCAAGCTGGGCAGTGTCGCCTTTGACCAAGGACAGATTTTCAGATACATTGTTGATATAGTTGTCGACAGCCTCAGGTGGCAATCCACGCAATTCGGCAATAGTTCCTGCATAGGTATCCCACAAAACACTCAACCACGACAAATTGGCTTCTTTGGCATATTCGGACATATTATCCCGCAGGAAAGGTTCCAGGGCCGATTTGTAGGTGCCGACTCTAAACACGTGGAACTGAATCATCAATTTTTCCAGGGCGCTTTTAAAATAATTGCGATAGATGCCGAATCCGGTGAGTGCCACGCCTCCCATGGGATGCAGGTATAAATGATCGGCATGGGCAGCCAGATAATATTGTTGCTGCCCGTAATAATCGGCGGAGGCATATATGGGTTTACCGCCGGTTTTAAATCGTAAGAGCGCCTGACCGATATCGGCAAGCTTGCTGGATGCTGCGCTGCCCATATCTTGCAGGTCGAGCACCAGCGCTTTCACGCGTTGATCGTCTTTGGCATGGTCAATCACATCGATTATATCTTTGAGCAAAGTTTCTTCACGGCTTGCTTCGCCCATCAACCGGCTGGAAAGTATGGTTTCCGTTTTTTGGATAACAATATCACCTTGCGGCGACAAGATCAGGGCAGCTTGATCCGGTATATCTTGTTTGTCACCGTAAAAAAAGAATGAAAGAAAAAGGATGATCAGTGCCAAAAATACTAAATTCCCAATAATGACACGACAGACCGAGAGACCTTGCCAAAAACCTCTGATCAGATAGCCGAAGGCTTTCAATAATGATTTCATAACCTTACACCTTGCAATGAAGCGACAAAAAGGATACCGATTGGAATAAATCTCCACACCACAGAGAATATACATCAGAATCAAACAAAAAAAAGGGGTGACACAAATTAATGTCACCCCGGTATTGTACCATTTATCTATGATAAAGCGGTTTGATGTTTAATGAATCGTTACCTGTTTCGGCTTTTGTTGCTCGGGTTTCGGTACCTCTATCTGCAAAAGACCGTCCTTAAATTCAGCATTGATCTTATCCGAATCGACATCGGCCGGCAAGGTAAATGCCCGCTGAAACTTGCCATAAGATCTCTCTCTGCGATAGTAATTTTCCTCTTTTGCCTCATTTTCATACGAGCGCTCACCGGATAGTGTCAGCACCCGATCTTTTAGATCAATCGAGATATCTTTTTTGTCCACTCCGGGAAGTTCGGCTTTGATCACAAAATGATCGTCTTTTTCATACAGATCGACTGCCGGATTCCACATACCCATACCGGTCTTATCATCCATTCGACCTGCGGGCCAATACGGAGCATTGAACAGTCGATTGATCCTGTTTTGCATCGTAGTCATCTCTCCCAAAGGATTCCATCTAACTAGATTCATCATTTTTTGTTCCTCCCTAGATTTTGATATTTTGTCATTTTACAGATTTAACTGCTCTTTTAATCGGCCATCTGTGCTTTGTTAAAAACAATTTAGTTATATTTTATAGTTTGTCAATAATATTTTATATTTTTTTATTGCATTACTAAAAATATGTATTAGAGTATGGTAATGAATACGGAACAAACACCTCTAAATGAAATATTAACATTGATTTTAGATCGTTAAACTAATTAAATAAGGAGAAAAAACAAATGAGTAAAATTATCGGAATTGATCTTGGAACAACCAACTCTTGTGTGGCAATCATGGAGGGAGGCGATGCCAACATTATCACCAACCCTGAAGGAGGACGTACAACACCTTCTATGGTGGCTCTATCAGATGATGGTGAGAGACTGGTGGGTCAGATTGCCAAAAGACAGGCCGTCACCAATCCTGAAAACACGGTTTTCGGCATCAAGCGCCTCATCGGGCGCCAGTATGACTCCAAAGAAGTGCAGGACGACATTCGGGTGCTGCCTTACAAAATTGAAAAGGCCGCCAACGGCGATGTCCGCATCAACCTGCGCGGGAAACAGTACAGTCCGGCAGAAATTTCATCCTTTATACTGGCAGCCCTCAAAAAGTCGGCCGAGGAGTACCTGGGTGAAAAGATTGCGGATGCGGTGATTACCGTGCCGGCCTATTTTAGCGACAGCCAGCGTCAGGCCACCAAAGATGCGGGGAAAATTGCGGGTCTCAATGTTATGAGAATCATCAACGAACCCACGGCTGCTTCTCTCGCCTATGGGCTGGACAAGAAAAAAGATGAAAAAATTGTGGTGTTCGACCTGGGAGGGGGAACCTTTGATGTGTCGGTTCTCGAAATCGGCGACGGTGTGTTTGAGGTCAAAGCCACCAACGGCGACACCCATTTAGGCGGAGAGGATTTTGATTTGCATTTGATTGATTACCTGGCAAACGAATTCAAAAAAGAACAGGGGATCGATCTTAGAAACGACAAGATGGCGTTGCAGCGCCTGAAAGAGGCCGCTGAAAAAGCCAAAATCGAATTGTCCAGTTCCATGCAGACGGAAGTCAATCTGCCGTTTATCACTGCCGACGCAAATGGACCCAAGCATCTGGCTATCAAACTGACTCGGGCCAAACTGGAAAGCCTGGTGGATGATCTACTTGAGAAGCTTGAATCCCCCTGCCGGACTGCGTTAAAAGATGCCGGCCTTTCCACCGGGGACATGAACGAGGTCATTTTGGTCGGCGGTATGACTCGCATGCCTGCAGTTCAAGAAAGGGTGAAAAAAATATTCGGCAAAGAGCCCAACAAGGGTGTAAATCCGGATGAAGTCGTGGCCATGGGTGCCGCTATTCAGGGAGCGGTTTTAAAAGGTGATGTCCAGGATGTTCTGTTGCTGGACGTAACCCCGCTTTCGCTCGGCATAGAAACCCTGGGTGGGGTGATGACCAAACTGATTGAAAAAAACACCACCATACCGGCAAAAAACAGCCAAATTTTTTCCACTGCCGAAGATAATCAGCCGGCGGTATCGGTTCATGTGCTTCAGGGAGAACGTGAAATGGCGTCGGACAACAAAACCCTGGGCCGCTTTGAGCTCACCGGAATTGC
>JBAVYC010001579.1:0-1526 GCA_049698595.1 Desulfobacterales bacterium
CATCCACCATCTCTTGGGGAAAAGGCATATAACTGGGCAGCTTGCAACCAGGAACATCGTACCGCCAGGCCGGTTCGGGGGCCGGCATGTTGGTTCCCTCCGGTCGGCCGATGAGGACCCGCTTCAACTTTGAGAACTCATCCGGAGACCATACCCTGAATGCTTCCCCATCCCGCTGTGATACAACCATCGGCTTAACCGCCGGTTGTCCTTGGAGTACTACATCATACTCTTGTTTCGTGACTTTCTGTGACATTACGGTACCTCCTTCGTTACCTCTTGTTGTTGCACCCTATGGTGCATTGTTACATTAGATTAAAAGCCATGGTGATTAGCTTTCACGAATAATTGCTTTAGAAAAAGCATCACTGGGAGCAGGCCCGCAAGCAGGCCGCTCCCATATAAGAAAAGGTTATGACTTAAGAAAGATTGTGTTTTTTGACGAAGTCTTCCAGCACCTGGTCAAAGTTCGGCCGCCCAATTTCCTGCAGGTTGTAGTACACTCGGGTGTTGGGCTTGTCGATTTTGATAATCCGGTTCAAATCGATGGGGGTGGCGATAACCACCGAATCACACTCGGTGTTGTTAATGCTCGTCTCCATGTCTTTTAACTGAACCTCGCCGTAGCCCATGGCCGGCAGCAGCGTTCCGATATTGGGATAGATCTCGAAGGTCTCGGTCAAGCGGCCCACCGTGTAAGGTCGTGGATCCACCAGCTCGGCCGCGCCAAATTTGCGGGCGGCCACCACGCCGGCACCGATCTTCATCTCGCCGTGGGTCAGGGTCGGGCCGTCTTCGACAACCAGCACCCGCTTGCCACGAATCACCGAGGGATCATCGACATCCAGAGTGGAAGCGCCGTCGATAACGATGGCCTCCGGAGCTTCGGAGGCAATATTGCGGCGCACTTCCTCGATGCCGGCGGCATCCGCGCTGTCCATCTTGTTGATGACCACTACATCCGACATTCTCAGGGTCACGTTGCCCGGATAATAGCTCATCTCATGACCGGGCCGATGGGGGTCGACAACGGTGACATGCAGATCGGACTGGTAAAACGGGAAGTCATTGTTGCCGCCGTCCCACAAAATTATGTCGCAACCGTCGGGATCTTTCTCGGCCGCCCGCACAATGGCTTCGTAGTCAACACCGGCGTAAATCACATTGCCGCGCACCACATGCGGTTCGTACTCTTCCATCTCTTCGACGGTGCAGTTGTGCTTTTCCAGATCGGACAGCTCGGCAAAACGCTGCACTTTCTGGGCTGCGATGTCGCCGTAGGGCATGGGGTGTCTGATGGCAACGACCTTAAGGCCTTTTTCCATCAGGATCTCAATAATCCGGCGCGAGGTCTGGCTCTTGCCGCAACCGGTGCGCACGGCCCCCACCGAAATGACCGGCTTGGTGCTCTTGATCTGGGTATCTCCGGGTCCCAGCATTACAAAATTGGCACCGGCCGCATTCACTAGGGCACCCACCGACATGACGTGCTGGTAGGGCACGTCGCTGTATGAGAACACACAGTC
>JBAVYC010001580.1:0-17666 GCA_049698595.1 Desulfobacterales bacterium
GTACCGGGTAGATCCTTCTAAAATTAATGGTAAGGCTGCCAGCTTCAAGTGCCATGTCTGCGGACATGTCATCATGGTGTTAAAAGCGCGGCCAATTCCACCTCAACCCGATTCCAAAATCAAAGTAAAAACACCCCCCCCAATCGATTCCCGGCAAGCCGACAACGGATCTGACGCAAGAGATGGTGCGCCCGTTGCCGACAAGGCCAAACCCGGAACACGACACCGTCGCAAAGCAGGGGGCTTTGGCCTGCGTACCAAAATGCTTCTGCTGTTTCTTTTTATACCAATAATACTCACGGCAGGAGTAAGTCTTTTTTATATGTGGCATTTTGAAACCACCTCGCGTTTGCTTGTCCAAGAAAGCTATAAAATCGTTACTCAGCTGGTTGAAGAAAAAATCTCTGACATATCGACTGCCAACGCAATGATGCAATCCCGGGCGAAAGCATTGAGCGATAAAGCACGGATGTTGTCATTGATGATGCTCGGCGCAACACTCTTGCTTATCGGTATAATTGTTTTTGTCTACGTGAATCGACTGACAAGGAAGATCAAGTCGCTGACCGACGTTGCCGAACGTATCAGCGCCGGTGAACTAGATATGGAGATTGAGACACGATCAAGAGATGAAATCGGGGAACTTGCCGAAGCCATCGCCAGGATACAGGATAATATCCGGCTCTCCATTGAACGTTTGCAGCGACGGCGATGAAAATCGCGCGCCATATCATCAAATGAATATTTTCGAAAAAATGAGGTTTAAAGTCTAAATGGATACCGATATCGAATCTAGAATCAATGAAGCAGAAGTTTGTCGATCGATGGGATTGTACGACGACTCTCTTGACATATATAACAGTATTCTATCAGTAGTTGGCCCCCAGGATACGCATGTACAGGCGACGATCAAAAAACGGATCAAATTATTAAAAAATGAAATCGGCGATCAAAAAGAGGCACTACCAATCGGAGAGGGCACCAAAGATCTCTTAATTTCCAAAATAACGCCTTCCGGCAAAGGGGATGTTCCGGAAATTCTGGACAGTGCTGCCGCATTTCAGGAAATGGGGCTTCATCCGGAAGCGATCGCCGAATATGGGAAACTATTCAAGGAAGATTATCCCAATGAAAAAGTGATCCCTCTGATAACCGAAAGTCTGTTGAAATTACATTCGCCGGCAAAAGCGGTAGAGGAATTTAACCGGCTTGTCAGCAGACAAAAATCAGAAAAAACGGATATCGGTCGCATCAAATTTTTGCTTGGACAGGAATTTGAAAAACGAGATCATCGCGACCAGGCCCGTGATCTTTACAGTGAGGCGATCAAACTGAATCCCTCAGATACCGAGATCGTGAAGCGTTTGGATTCGATTGACGCGACTTCTGCCTCCTCTTCAAAGTACGACTATCTTTTAAAAGAAAAAATGGTCGGCACCGACCAACTGCAGCAGGCTTTCGCACTGTCCAAAAAGATGAACAAAAGTGTCGAGTTTGTGTTGATCGAACAATTTCAAATCGAAAAGGAAGCCATTGGAAAATCCTTTTCAATTTTCTATGGTTGCCATTTTAGAGCCTACGACGCTTCAGTCCCTGTGCCGGTCGAACTGCTGACCAATCTAAAAAAGACGTTTTTGCTCAATGAAATTTGGGTTCCTCTCAGCTGGGATAAAAACGGGATGGAAGTCCTGATTGATGATCCTCGGGACTTGAACAAAACCGATAACATCAAAACCCTGATGAGGACGACCAAGATCAATTTTTCGGTGGCCATCCGGGAAGACATCCAGCAATTCATCAAGAATTTTTTCGATCAGGACCGACAATTATCCGAGGCCCAAGCGGTGGATGAAGTGCTGGATGACTTTGACATGATTCCGGATATTTCTTTTGAAGAAGAGGAAGAAGAATTTGAAATTGAGGAAGCGGATGAGGCTTCCAGTCAGGTCGTCAGACTTGTGGATCAGACTATCATTGCCGCTTACCGCAAAAACGCTTCCGATATTCACATTGAACCTTCTCCCGTCACCAAGGCCACCAGCATCCGCTTTCGGTTGGATGGTGTCTGCCAGGAATACATGAAAGTTCCAAATTCCATCGTGCGAGGTATCATTTCCAGAATCAAGATTATGTCTAATCTGGACATTGCCGAAAAACGCCTGCCTCAGGACGGCAAAATCAAATTCAAGCGCAAAGGGGTGCCAGCCTTTGAGCTGCGGGTTGCCACGCTGCCCACCGCCGGTGGTTTTGAGGACGTGGTCATGAGAATTCTGGCTTCTGCCGGGGCCATGAAAGTAGATGAGATGGGACTGAGCGAGCGGAACCTGAAGGTGTTAAAAGCCGTCAGCGCTAGCCCTTATGGACTTGTTCTGGCTGTCGGCCCCACTGGATCCGGCAAAACGACAACACTGCATGCTATTCTAAATCATATCAACACGCCCGGCATTAAAATCTGGACGGCGGAAGACCCCATTGAAATCACCCAGGTCGGTTTGCGACAGACTGAGGTCAAACCCAAAATTGGCCTTGATTTTGCCAGGATGATGCGGGCTTTTCTGCGAGCTGACCCGGATGTTATCATGATCGGCGAGATGCGTGATACAGAAACCGCAGCGATCGGTGTCGAAGCATCACTTACCGGACATCTGGTGTTCTCCACCCTGCACACCAACAGTGCACCTGAAACGATTACCCGTCTGCTCGACATGGGGCTGAATCCCCTCAATTTCTCGGACGCATTTCTGGGTGTTTTGGCTCAACGTCTGACGCGAAAGCTGTGCACAAAATGCCGCCAAGAATATACTTTGTCCGCAGATGAATTTGAGACGCTGACCGCTGACTTTGGCAAAAAGTATTTTGATAAAACGGGTATCGAATATGACGCTGAGATGATTTTGCATCGGGCCGAAGGCTGCGAAAAATGCTCCGGTACCGGATACCGCGGTCGAATGGGAATACATGAATTAATGGAGGGTACTCCCGAGGTTAAATTAATGATTAAAAAGCAGGCCAGCTCTGAGGCGATTCTGCAACAGGCTCTCAAAGAAGGCATGTTTACCTTGAAGCAGGATGGTATTTTGAAGGTAATTCAGGGAATTACAGATATGGCCGAGGTTCGCAGGGTTTGCATTGCTTGATGGTTAGGATAACTTATTTACGAAATAAGGAAATTCTACTTAAATGGAAATCGGCACCAATGACTGGTCGAATTTTCTCATTAACCAAGCCAAAATAATTGATATTCAACTAGATCATACTCAAAATCATCTGTTTGCCATCCATGCCATGGAACTTATCAAGTGGAACCACAAGATCAACATCACCACCATCACCGATCCGGTAGAAGTTGCGTCCAGTCATTTTTTAGATTCACTGGTACCCGCTCGGTTTATACCGTCGGATGCGACAATGTTGGATATCGGCTCAGGTGGCGGATTTCCCGGGATACCGCTAAAAGTCTTTCTCCCTAAGTTATCGGTCACCCTGATTGATGCTTCCCGCAAAAAGACCAGTTTTCTAAAACACGTCATTCGCTCCCTCAAACTGGAGCATATCGAAGCCCTCCACATGCGGGCAGAGGATCTCGCTATTCAACCGAGCTTTATTAATCGATTCGATGTTGTCATCAGTCGGGCCCTGTCGTCGCTGGATGCTTTTGTTCGTTTGGCGTTGCCTTTATTAACAAATGGGGGCGTCATTATTGCGTTGAAAGGGGAAGTAGAAAAAGCCGAATTGGATAACTTGCGGGACAACGTTTTGAAAAAAATGAATTCTGGCGGTTCGACGGATCGGCAGTTTACAATATCCCGGGAAAGGTACAGCCTGCCAACGCTTAATGCAGAACGATCCGTCATCACCGTTAGATAAAAATTCAGCCTGCACTGCCGGTATTACTTTACTTTTGAATGCCTGCTTTATCCCCGCGAAATTGGTCTCTTCGCTCTATCGGTTGCAGGTCACCAGGATTGCGATCTCCTCTATGTTCACCCAGACCGAATCTGCGGTCATCTCCTTTTCTTCTGTCTTTGCCTGATCGTCTCTCGGGGATACTTTCGGTGTAGTCAAAGTGACGCCTCTCCACCCCTGAACGACTTCCTCCATTATCTTTCATCATTTTCTACCCGTCTGCGAGGTCTATTTAATTGGTTAATTAATTTTTACCCCGAGGCCATAACTGGACAAGGTACGGTCATCATCATCCAATGCTTTGCACCATCTTACTGTTGATATGTAGTTTTTCGGTTCAGATAAAAATAGAGGTTTGTCGAATTTTATATTGATGGTTGTCTTTGGCTGGATGGCGGCTTCTGTTTCAAAATACATACCGCCGGCGCTAAAATTTTTCATTTGGGCATAGAACCAATGCCCGGTTGCAGGAATTTCAATGATGGCGGTACCGTTGCTCTTAAAACGCCCGCTTTTTCTATAATCTTGACCTGAATAGGTATCAGAAAAAACGGATTCAAATACAATTTTAGATTTTTTTGAAGGAAATTTTCCGCTATCCGCTGTCATGCTTTGTATTGATTTGCCGTCTTCGCCATGAAGTTTGTGTTCAGCCCGATTTTTCATGCAAACGGGACACCCGTTTCCCTCAATTCTGCTATTGATCGTGGCTTGCCACTCATGACTCCGGCTACATATCCACCAGACCGGCTTGGAATAGACAATTCCCACTTTTCTTGGGGTTAAATTCCCATTCGCGGTTGGATGCCACTCTTTGACCAACTCCGGCTCCAATTTATAGAGGCTGTTATATTGGGTCGATCTTTGCATATTTTTCTAAATATAGCTGTACGATTAAGGGCTGTGAGCGATCGAAGCAAGAGTTTGCTGCAAATTATGTCTTGCCCTAATCTGAGAAAGGGAAATCTGGAAGCCCTGAAAAATTAATGTCTTATGCCTATCATATGATGTAGACAGCACCCGGCATTTCTCCAATGGCCTCGTGTGAAGTTTCATCCGGATAGAGCTGAGATGTGCTGCCGCTAGACAAATCTGATTTTCAAAAAATGTTAATGATTCAGCATGTTAATAGACGATCACTGAAGCTTTCAACATAACTTAATGAATAAAAATCAAAAGTCAAGTGACGAAAATTCGATGAGACAATTTAAAAAATGACTACTGCCATCCCGGCAATGTGGGCATTTTCCTCGTTTGCACTTACGAACAGACCTCACCTTGAAGACTTCCTCTTTTATAATATCCTATTCTTTTAAATTGATAAGCCGCGCTTCAGCAGTGTTACCTTTTATCTGCAGCAAGGCGACAGAAGCGGGGTAGCCGTATCTTGGCTGGACGGCGCTGCCGGGGTTCAGGAACAACACCTCCGGTAGCCTTTCCACCAGCGGGCGGTGAGTGTGCCCGCTGATCACGATTTGGTATGTATTCGAATGTGGGCTTAATTCGATTTTGTAGACATCGTGGATCACCCGCAACATAACCATGCTGACTTTGACAGCTTCTTGCACGGGCAGATGGCGAGCCCAAGGGCCCATATCCATGTTGCCCCGTACCCCTATGGTCGGGGCGATTTTTCCCAGAGACTCCAATAATCCCTGTTTTCCAATGTCGCCGGCATGAATTATCAGATCTGAATCCTGGAATACTTTTAAAACCGACTGAGGTAAGCAACCGTGAGTGTCGGAAATTACGCCGACAAGATACTGATCTTTGGCTGTAAATTGTTCTAACATGATTTATAATCAAATGGTCAAAATGGACTCGGCGCTTTTAATTACGGTCCTTAATCCCCTTTCTCGGAAGGCCGAATCGTTTTACGCCGGCGCTTAATTTCACCACGATGATGTTTGGCCGCCAGACGGCGCTGTCTGGAAGCTGCAGAGGGTCTTGAGGTGCGACGGTGTTTGGGCTTATCCGTCGCCCGCTGAATCAGTAAAACCAATCGATTAACTGCGTCTTGACGATTTTGCTCCTGGGACCGGAAGCGGTTGGCTTTGATTATCAAAACACCCGCTGCCGTCATTCGTCGACCGGCAATTATTTTTAGTCGGTCATAAATCGCATCATTGATGGCCGAAGATCCGGCGGCATCAAAACGAAGTTGGACTGCGCTGGCCACTTTGTTGACATTTTGCCCGCCCGGGCCGGATGCCCGGATGAATTCCAACTGGATTTCATTCTGACTAAGAGCGATCGTATCGGTGACCTGGATCGGGTTCATCGCCATAGTGTCACGTGTTAACGGTTCAGAGGTTCAGGGCCCAACGTTCAGTATTAAGGACAAAGAAGGAATTGAAGACCCGATGTCCTCGTTGAAAATAATGTGGATGCAACTAAGTAACGATTTTCAACAGATCTCAAAAAATCGGAACCAACATACAGGATCGCTGATTTATGGGCTTAAGAAGGTGGACATGAACTGTAAGATGCATATATTGTTTGCAAACTAGAACGGATAGCCCCGTAAAAAAAGATACGAATCAGCTTACCAACGAGTTAGGCATATCGACCTTCATATTTATAGTATGAAGTCACGCTTGAAACAACTAATTAATTACCGAAAGGAGGCAGCGCATGGAACTTGAAGGGAAAAAAGTGGTCATTCCGGTTGAGGACATGTTTAATACCCATGAATTTTGGTATCCATACTATCGGCTTAAAGAGGCCGGATGCAAAGTCATCGTCATGGGTTCCGGCAGTGCCGAAACTTATACCGGCAAACCGGGGACCGAAGTTACAGTGGATGTAAGCGCAGATCAAGTGTCAGCTTCAGATTTTGACGGCATTGTTATTCCCGGGGGGTACGCACCCGATAAGATGCGTCGTTACCCGAAAATGGTGCAACTCGTTAGAGATTTGCATGCAGCCGGAAAAATTGTCGCCGCGATTTGCCATGCCGGCTGGATGTTGGCTTCAGCCGAAATACTTCAGGGTAAATCCGTCACTTCATTCTCCGCTATCAAAGATGACCTGGTTCATGCCGGAGCCAACTGGGTCGATCAGGAAGTCGTCGTCGACGGGAATATCATCACCAGCCGCACACCCGATGATTTGCCGGCATTTATGAGGGCAATAATACATGCATTGCAATGAACAGTCTAATCTCATGGCATTTTTTAGGGACGCGTGATATGCAGATGATCTAAATTAACGCTGATACAATGATTATTAGGTTGAATGTGTAAGCGGGGCACGCATATGTACGGGTGGTGCTTCTGAAAGGTAATTAAAGTCTGTGGGCCAAAACTACCGAAGTTAACAATGCCGAAACTATTTATGAGGAGAACACAATGAAAATCTTAATTGGATATGACGGATCAAATTCGGCCAAAGAGGCATTAAATCTGGCAAAAACCCATGCGAAATTGTTTGGCGCCAGCGTGGATGTTGTCACGTCTATGGAAAAAGGAACCGAAGGACAAAGAGAACAAATTGAACAGGCCGAGCATGGTCTGGAATGGGCGAAATCGATATTCGATGAAAATGGGATTGCCTGCAATACGCACCTGTTGATCCGAGGACTCGCACCGGGTGAGGACATTGTTGAGTTTGCCGAAGAAAACAAATCGGATGAAATTGTCATTGGTGTTCAGAGGAGGTCGAAAGTCAGCAAACTTTTATTAGGTTCAACGGCCCAGTTTGTCATCCTCCAGGCCTCTTGCCCGGTGGTTTCGGTTAAATAAGTTTGCCGGAATATATTCAAACCCCGGACTGCCGCCCGCAGCCGGGGTTTATATTTATATATAACCAAAATGCTCTGATTCGCAGCTATAAAAGCCGGGTGCAAATATAGCCGATCAATTTCTCAAGCTCTGGATCGGGGCCGGGATTAAACCGCCGCGTCTGATAAAGTCATTTTGACCCTGCCCGTTGTTGACAGGTAAAATGGTGGACTGCCCGAGTAGACCGCCAAAAAAGGCGCTTTCTCCGGCCGCTTTTCCAGGGACCGGTATCAATCGAGTTGCGGTGGTCTTGTTGTTGATGACACCGATGGCCATTTCATCGGCAATAATAGCAGATATGCATTCTTCGGAGGTATCTCCCGGAATGGCCACCATGTCCAGGCCCACGGAGCATACACTGGTGATGGCCTCCAGTTTATCAAGGCCGATGTAGCCTTTGCGGGCAGCTTCTGAAATATTGAGATCTTCGCTAACCGGGATAAAAGCACCACTGAGTCCCCCGACTCTGGAGCTGGCAAAGGCACCCCCTTTTTTTACAGCATCGTTTAGCAGCGCCAGCGCAGCGGTTGTCCCGGGGACACCGATGCTCAACAGCCCGAGACTTTGAAAAATTTCGCCGACGCTGTCTCCCACATTCGGGGTGGGGGCCAAAGAGAGATCTACTACACCAAAAGGTATCCTCAGATTGTCGGCAACTTCTCTGCCGATCAGCTCCCCGACACGGGTGACTTTATAGGCGGTTTTTTTTATCAGCTCGGAAATTTGCCCCAGATCCATATTCGGATTGGCTTCAAGAGCCCGATCAATGGCTTTTTTCACCACTCCCGGTCCGCTGACGCCTAAATTAATAACGGCATCCGCTTCACCGATCCCCAAATAAGCACCCGCCATGAAAGGAGTATCCTGGGGAATATTTGCAAATACACAAAGCTTGGCACAGCCGATGCCATCTTTGTCGGCAGTCAACCCTGCTGCTTTTTTGATGATTTGACCCATGAGCAGCACGGCATCCATGTTGATACCCGCCCGGGTGGTGGCCACATTTACAGAGGCACAAACCCTCTCGGTGGCAGCCAGGGCGTGGGGAATTGCTTCGATCAGGGCACGGTCTCCGCGGGCAACACCTTTTTGGACCAGGGCTGAAAAGCCGCCGATAAAATCGACATCAACTTCCTGAGCGACGGCATTGAGGGCTTTTGAGATTTCCACCTGCTGAGATGAAGACAACGCCGCCGCTACCACTGCAATGGGGCTGACCGCAATTCGCTTGTTAACCACCGGGATACCGTATTTCTGGCCGATGCGATCGCATACGGGCACTAGATTTTGGGCAAGATGGGCAATTTTCGAATAAATTTTATCCCTAACACGATCCAGGCTGGAGCCGGCACAATCCAATAGATTAATTCCCAGCGTCACTGTACGCACATCCAGGTTTTCATTTTCGAGCATCTCGAGGGTGGATATGATTTCTCTATCGGTTAACATGGGTTGCCTTTCGTTTTCAGAAGACAGAAATCAGAAGTGAGAAGTCAGAGGCCAATGAGGCATATGCAAATAGACTATTTATCTGTTATCTGCCCCCCGACATCTGTTCTCTGCCATCTGATTAAATTCTGTTGATTGTTTCGAAAATGTTGCGATGCTGGATGCTGATATCCAGCGTCAGGGATTCTGCTTTTTCTCTAAGATCCCGATAAAGTTTCTGCTGGTCAATGTCGGTGGGAATATCCACTTCGTATATCATAATATTATCCCCGGGTTCATCACCGCCCTTAAATACCGCCTGGAGATTGGTGATGTTTACGTCATGGCCGGCAATGACTTCACTGATACCGGCCACAAGCCCCTGGCGATCCGGACCTTTGGTGGTAATGACAAAGGGCTCGGATTCCCGGGTAGCAAGCGCCGCTTTTTTTTTCAGGAGCGGTTCGATGTGTACATGTAACTCCATGGGGGTTAAATGCTCAATGAACCTCTCATGAAGATCGTCCAAAGACAGGTCTTGTGGCAGCGATACGATAAATGAGCCGGAAAATTCGGTTTGCAGGATTGTCTGGCTGACGTTTTCGATATTGCAGTTTAGATTAAAAAGAATACCGGTCACTGCCGCCACGATTCCGGGTCGGTCATGCCCCAGAACCGACAGGATGGCTTTATTCATGAAATCGACTCCGTTTGCAAATGGGTTATATTGGGTGTTGGTATATCCAAAACGGATACATCCACGGATATTTCCTGCAAAACCTCGAAATATCGAACCCGTGATGACTTCGTTTTTACAGAAATACAATCCAGTTACTCTTTTAATATCAAACGGAGACAGTCTGTCAATAGACGTTATGATTGCGATCTGTCGGCAGCCCTATTCGAAAGAATATAGCGAATGGAGAAAGCATAATATTTCTTTTTGGCAAGACCAATGATTTTGGGTGAGTGGACAACCCTAAATAGTTTTGATATGTAAAAAATCGTAATGACTTTCCCGTGGCAAGCTGCAGGTAATTAAGCCCCTAAAAATATTAGATGTTCAAGGTCCTGGGGTCGGGTTTGCATGTCCAACCTGAACCAAAAAGGGACAAGCTGAATGAAAGACAAAAAATGATTATCCAAAGTATTGCCGGACTTCTGGCTTTCGCCGGTATCGCATGGTTATTAAGCGAAAACCGCAAGCAGGTGAAATTGAATAAGGTTGTTACCGGAATTTTACTTCAGCTATTAGTGGGACTGATTTTATTGAAGATTCCCATTTTCAGAGACTTGTTTCTGCTGCTGAACCGTATGGTTCTATCCCTTGAAGCGGCGACCACGGCCGGAACATCTTTTGTGTTCGGCTACCTGGGCGGGGCTGAATTTCCATTTAAAGAAAAATATCCAGGTGCCGGTTTTATCCTCGCCTTCAGGGCGCTTCCCCTGGTACTGGTCATAAGTGCATTATCAGCGCTGCTGTTTTATTGGAGAATCCTGCCCCTGGTAGTAAAGGCATTTTCCCGGGCCCTGCAAAAGACTATGGGACTGGGGGGAACTGAAGGGGTAGGGGTGTCGGCCAACATATTTGTGGGAATGGTGGAGTCGCCCCTCTTTATAAGACCCTATCTGCAAAGGATGACCCGCAGCGAAATTTTCACCCTCATGACCAGCGGGATGGCAACCATTGCAGGCACCGTCATGGTATTGTATGCCAGTATCCTGAAGTCGACGATTCCCGATATAATGGGACATATTCTGACGGCTTCCATTATCAGTGTGCCGGCTGCGATTACAATCTCCAAACTTATGATACCGGAAACCGATGAATTGACGCCCGGTGAGTTAACCGTACCGGATAGAGCCGCTAGTTCCATGGACGCCGTCACAAAAGGTACATTGCAGGGGGTCGAAATGCTGCTCAATATTATTGCCATGTTGGTGGTACTGGTTGCTCTGGTATATCTCATGAATTTACTTTTAGGGATTTTTCCGGAATTTGGCGGCAAGCCAATCAGCTTGCAGCGATTAATGGGGTATATCATGGCTCCCATCGTGTGGCTGATGGGCATACCTCTGAATGAGGCGACCACAGCGGGAGCTCTGATGGGGACAAAAACAATTCTCAACGAATTGCTGGCATATCTGGATTTGAGCCGCTTGGAACCCGGCACATTAAGTCCTAGAAGTATGTTGATTATGACCTATGCCATGTGCGGATTTGCCAATCCTGGCAGTTTGGGGATTATGATCGGCGGCATGGGAACCATGGCGCCAACCCGCCGGAATGAAATTGTTGCGCTGGGATTTCGCTCTATCATCGCCGGAACCCTTGCCACTTGCATGACCGGAGCTGTGGTTGGCATCATCGGAGGATAAAAGCCAACACTCAATTTCCCAATTTATAAATCCGGGTCCTGCCAAAGATGCTTGACACACTGCCCCAAATCCTCTATTTTACTTCAAAGAACGATAACAAATAGTTTTAAGGGAGGAATCATGGCAGAAAAGCTATCTTTTGAATGTGTTCATTGCGGCAACAAAACAGAAATAGATGAAGACGACTCGAATATTCCGGAGTGTTGCGGTAAACCCATGCAAGCTGAAGGACTGGATGCATGCCAGACGAGCCACACAGCCGAGCATACACGATTCGATGATCTGGGTGAGCCCTGCGACGACGGGCGATCCGGATCATAATCGTTCCGGATTTCAATTTGAATAAACAGCATTTTGAATGACGCACCGCTGATCACGGCAAACACATAGCCCATATAAATACTGCCAAAGCTAGCTCTTTATATGGGCTCATGCCAAATTTTGAAGCGTATCCTTTCCGTCACATCTAAGACCGCCATCCAATTATTCCTTGCATTTTCCTTGACCGTAGACAGTCCCTGAATTATTAAACTTGAGACCACGGAACTGCCCTCAACAAAAACCTCGAAGGAGATTGACCATGCCGTATGATGAAATTCTATATTCCAGCAAAGGTCCGGTCGGCTATCTGACATTGAACAATCCTGAAAAAATCAATGCCTTATCAAAAAATATGATCAGCGAAATAATTCATGCTTTTGAAGAGATTGCCAAAGATGAATCGATCAAGGTGCTGGTTATCCGCGGTGCGGGCAAGCATTTTTGTGCCGGTCATTATTTGCCCGAAATGATTGCTGAAGGTGTCAAAGAATACAAATTTATTTTTGATCAGTGCTCCAAAATGATGCAGATGATCCATGAGATACCCCAACCGGTGATCGCTCAGGTACAGGGTATTGCCACCGCCGCCGGTTGTCAGCTGGTTGCCTGGTGCGATCTTGCCGTGGCCGAAGAGGGTGCCCGATTTGCTACACCCGGGGTTAAAATCGGTCTCTTCTGCACGACGCCCATGGTAGCCGTTACCCGGACCATCGGCCGTAAAGCCGCCATGGAGATGCTGCTCACCGGGCGATATTTTCCGGCGAATGAAGCCAGGGACCTGGGCCTGGTAAACAGGGTCGTACCCCTAAAAGATTTGGCAGCGGCAACCGATACACTGGCTCTTCAGATCGCCGATGCAAGCCGGTTCGCGCTGGAGATTGGAAAGCAGGGGTTTTATGCCCAAGTGGATCAACCTGACAGCAATGCCATGCATTACGCCAAACACACCATTACCATGAACCTGAGTGCAGAGGACGCTCAAAATGGGATCGATGCATTTTTACATAAAAAGACACCGGTTTGGAAAGATCGGTAAGCTGAGAATTGACTATTGAAGTTTGGAATTTTAAAATTCGGCGTCGGTGATTTATTTGAAATTTATAATTGCTGAAACTTGAAAATCGACACCTGAGAGCTAAGGTTCCTTGCAACATGTTGTCAGAAAAAACCCGCTAAGAGCCTAAATAGCTGCTGCCAATCTGGCGCCTTGATCGATAGCACGTTTGGCATCCAACTCGACGGCCCGTTCCGCGCCGCCAATCAAATGAACCGTCATGCCTGCACTCTCCAGCCCTTCTTTAAGCTCCCTGTTTGATTCCTGTCCGGCACAGATGACAATCGTATCCACTTCTATAATCTGCGGCTTGCCTTTGAGGGTAATATGTAATCCGTCATCATCGATCTTGTTGTAGGTTACCGCATTTATCATGGTCACATTTCGCTGTTTAAGTGTATGGCGATGAATCCACCCGGTGGTTTTGCCAAGGGATGCACCCATTTTACCGGTCTTTCTTTGCAGTAGATAAACCCGGCGGCCGGAAGAGAGTGCTTGCGGAAGTTTCCCCATCAGGCCGCCCGGCATTCTGTAATATCTGTCTACCCCCCATTCTTCCAGAAAAGCGTCTCTATCAAGACTTGAAGAACTCGCCGGATGGGTGAGGAATTGCGCAACATCAAAACCGATTCCGCCGGCGCCGACAATGGCAGCTCGTTGACCGACCTCTCTTTTGTGCAATAAAACGTCCACATAATTTAAGACCGCGGGATGATCGATCCCTTCGATGTCCGGTTTACGGGGTAACACACCGGCAGCCAGGACCACTTCATCAAATTTTCCTTGCAAAAGCTGTCCGGTGGTAACTTTCAGCTTCAGATGCAGGTGCACCCCGCATAATTCCAGCTGCTTTTTATAGTATCGGATGGTTTCGTTAAACTCCTCCTTGCCGGGGATTTGATTGGCCAGATTCAGCTGTCCGCCGATGGTATCGCTTTGCTCGAACATTGTGACTTCATGACCCCGCGCGGCGGCGGTTGTTGAGAATGACAAACCGGCAGGGCCGGAGCCGATGACGGCGATTTTCTTTTTATTTTGCACCGGTGGATATTGAAGCTCGGTCTCATGACAGGCCCTTGGATTGACAAGACAGGATGCTATTCTACCAAGAAAGATGTGATCCAGACATGCCTGATTACACCCGATACAGGTATTGATTTCATCGGCGCGGTTCGACGCCGCCTTTTTCACAAAGTCCGGATCCGCCAGAAAAGGGCGGGCCATGGAAATCATATCGGCATCGCCCCTGGCCAACACCTCTTCTCCCACTTCAGGCGTGTTGATGCGATTGCTGGTTACCAGAGGAACGGAGACCAGTCCCTTTAATCTGGCGGTGACCCAGGTAAAAGCGGCCCGGGGCACTGAAGTTGCAATGGTGGGCACCCGGGCTTCATGCCAACCGATACCGGTATTGAGGAGGGTAGTGCCGGCCTGTTCAATTTTTTCAGCCAGGTTGACGACTTCCGCCCATGAACTTCCTTTTTTCACGAGATCCAGCATGGAGAGTCGATAAATAATTATAAAGTCGGAACCGATCTTTTCTCTCGTCTGACGGACAATTTCCACTGGAAAGCGAATGCGATTTTCAAAACTGCCGCCCCAGCCATCGGTTCGATTATTGGTTTTGGATACGATAAACTGATTGATCAGGTAACCTTCAGACCCCATGATCTCCACACCGTCATATCCAGCCTGCTGAGCGAGACAGGCACAGTTTACATAATCTGAGATATGTGCTTCAATTTCTTTTTCGCTCAATGCCCGGGGTTTAAAAACGTTAATAGGGGCTTTCATCGCAGATGCACTCACCAGATTTTCGTGGAAAGCATACCGTCCGGCATGCAGAATCTGCATGGCGATTTTACCATCTTCCCGATGAACGGCTTCGGTTACCATTTTGTGTTTAATCACTTCCTCTGCAGTGGTCAATTTGGCTGCCCCGGGCGCAACGCAACCGACTTCGTTGGGAGCGATTCCACCGGTAACCAGAAGTCCCACCCCGCCCCTGGCTCTTTCGGCGTAATAGGCCGCCATACGTTCGAATCCGTCGGGGGCTTCCTCCAACCCGGTGTGCATGGAACCCATCAGGACCCTGTTTTTCAAGCATGTAAACCCCAGATCTAGGGGTGCCAATAAGTGTGGGTATTTCGAAGGTTTCATAGAAAATTTCCAATTGAAATGAATTTAACGTTTCACAATTTAGATTAATATTCCATTGCGAATGACGATTCTCTATGAATCGGTTAGCGTCTGCGGTGGACCGCTAGCATTGTAATATCATCAAACTGCGGCGCATCATCCATATGATTATAGAGATCGATTTTTATTTGTTCGATTAGTTTTGATGCAGTTGGGGCAGGGTTTTCCAAAATAGAAAAAAACCTTCTTTTAGTATAAAATTCTTTTTTGGGGGAAAGCGCTTCCGTCACCCCGTCCGTATAACCGATTAAGATGTCTCCATGTTCGAATTGAACCGGCATTGCCTTGTATTTCGATTCGGGCATCATACCCACCACAGGTCCGGTGGGTATAAGTCTTTTTTTCACACCATTATTATTGGCGATTATAACCGGCTCATGACCGGCGTTGACATAGGCCATTTTCCCGCTCAGGGGATCCAATACTCCAAAAAAAAGCGTCGCAAACATCCCCTCCTGACCATGCTCTGCGGCGATGTAGTCGTTGGTAAGTGAAACAGCGCGCAAAGCGAGATGATCATAATTACATGGGGAATTCGATCCGCTCTTGCAGGTACCGGACACCGACACGCCTTGCAAATTAATTTGGCCTGAAAATACACGGATTAAACTGCGAAACAGTGCCATGAATAGCGCCGACCCAACACCCTTGTCACAAACATCTGCAATTACCAACCCAACAAGATTCCCCGGCAGTAGAAACACGTCATAAAAATCACCGGACACCTGCCTGGCAGGATGGAAACAAACTGCTATTTCCCAGCCGGGGATGCGCGGGATTTGATCGGGCAGAAAATCCCGTTGTATTTTTTTTCCTTTTTCCATCTCGGCATCGAGGGCTTTTGAATAGTCCTCAATCTTCAGTTTAGCCAGTTTCAATAGTCGATAGGATTTGTCCAGCCGTGTGTAAAGTCTGGTGTTTTCGAGGGCACTACCAATTTGCCGGGCAGTTAACAGCATTAGATCGGCAGCCTCTGCGGTGAAATGGCCAGGTTGAGCGTGGAGCAACGTCAAGATACCCAGCAAGTTATCCCCCTGAAGGATCGGAACTGCCAATGCCGATCCAACTATATAAGGCTGATTGGGAAGATTAATCCAGCGGTCATCATTATTTGCATCAAGAATTAATCCCATTTTTCGATGTTGTCGTACCCAACCGGCAAGTCCTTTGTTGAATACGGTTCCGATGATTCTGGCACTTTGTTCCGGAGTAGCGTCCCTGCGGGTCAAAATGCTATCCGAAACAGCCCCATTGGCGTCGAGTAAAAACAGGCTGCCCTTTTGAGCGGCAGTCAGCTCAGTGGAAATTTCAAGGGTTTTTTGCAGGATAGTCGTCAGTACCTTTTCTTTGGCCGCCGATCGGGCCAGGGTCACAAACTTTTCAAGCAGTCTACTCTGAACTTGAAGGGCAGCCTTTTCGTCTTTTAAGCGGCTTATTTCCTTTTGAAGCGTTTGTGTCTCTTTCAATGTTTCCATGAGATCGCCGCGAAAATAAATTTATGATCAGAATTACTTTAAGGCTGCGGTTTACGTTGTTTTCAGTAGTAAAATATGGTATAGATTTAAGAACTTACGATTTTATTTCGAATTATGATGATGTTCGTTGCAACAAATCTATAACCGACCGAAGCAGATGCTGTGGACATGCCGGGGTGATAAAAAGACGATTGGCGGAAGTGCATGGGAATCGAACCCACCCGGGACGGTGTTAACGCCCCACACCGGATTTGAAGTCCGGGAGCCGCACCAGCCAGCTGCGCACTTCCGTTAGGACTACTTATAATATATTCGCAGTTTTTTTTGTCAATATTTTAATTCGGATAGAGATATCTTTATGTTGGCTTACTTTGATTGTTTTTCCGGAATCAGCGGAGATATGACCCTGGGCGCTTTAACCAACCTGGGTGTACCCTTAAAATATCTTCAAGATCACCTCAGCAGCATTCCTCTCAAAGATTTTGACATTACAGTGACTCCGGTTCATCGCAACGGTATCAGGGCAATGGCGGTCAGTGTCGGCATGTATGATGATCAAACGTCACGAATTTTTACCGACATCAGGTCTCTGATCGAGGTCTGCCCGTTGTCGGAGAGTATCAAGTCAACCAGTCTTCAAATATTTAAAAAACTTGCGACATCAGAAGCCCATATTCATAACTGCTCTATCGAAGAGGTGCATTTTCATGAGGTCGGGGGGATTGATGCCATCGTTGATATAGTGGGGACCGCCATTTTTCTGGAGTACCTGGGAATCAAACGCATCATCGCCTCTCACATCCCTCTGGGAAAAGGATTTGTTACCTGCAGCCATGACAAAATCCCCGTGCCGGCACCGGCCACGCTGGATATTCTAAAAGGGGTCCCGGTTTACGGAACCGATATCCCGCATGAATTGGTCACCCCCACCGGCGCTGCAATTATTGTCACCCTTGCAGAAGGATATGGCCCCATGCCGGCTATGAGCATGACAGGTGTCGGGTATGGGGCGGGACAGCGGGAACTTGAGGACAGACCGAATTTATTGAGAATCACCACCGGTACAGGGTTGGAAACCGCCAGCGGTTCACCGGGTGAGATACCGGAGGATCACATATATAT
>JBAVYC010001581.1:0-2304 GCA_049698595.1 Desulfobacterales bacterium
AATTACTTCTCCGATAAACTGAACCCCGCCGTCCCTAATATACCAGATAACCGTCACCAATCCGGCAAACAGGAGCATAATCAGCAGCTGTTCGCGCACAAACATATAAAAAGGCAATGAGAATACATAGAACCCGATATCTTTGTTAAATATGGGGTCAGTCGTCCCAAAAGGCTGCTGATTCAGAAAACTGAGCACCATATTCCATTGTTCGGATGCCCTTGAGGCAATAAAAAAACTGACCACCAGAATTGCGGCCAAAATCAAGTTGTCCAGGGTATTGCCCGAGATCGGGATACCGCCGAACTCAGCTGCTGACCTTTGCCTGCCGGCGGGATTTAGACGCTGGGCGATAAATAGATTGATCGCCAGAAGGACGATCATAACCAACCAAATCACCGCCACCAGGCCGAATTTGGCAACTACCATGGTCCAGAATACGGGGGCGAAGTCCAGATTCCTGAACCACAGCCAGTTGGGGTACACGGCGATAACCGCCCCAAGGAAAATAACCACCAGGATTGCCAGCAATATAAGTGACCGCTTTATATTCATAATTTCAGACTCCGAAAAAACGCTCCCGAATGTGTCGAAACTCACAGATGTGTTATTTGTGGCAAGTAATCATCGCCTTGAAGCTCAAAGCCTTGTGCATTGCACTCTAATTTGCCCAAGGCGCCGCACGCCATCTCTGCTTTATTAATATTAAAAAAAGCTGTAACAATCCGGCCCGTGAGGCTGGACTGTTACAGCTTATTGTAAATATTGCCGAAGAAATGCATTCAACAACCAGAAAATTTAGGCTCTACCTGCCAGCACGTCGGCGTCATCCGGTACTTCGGTGATAACGTGATGTTTGGGCGGATGGGATTTCTGGGTCATCAAACTCACCGGCACCATGACCAGCAACGACACAACCGGCGGAATCATCGTATCCAGACCGGCCAGCGCTTCGGGAATATTGTAAAACAAATACAATCGCAGAATTGAACCAACGATTATAGATGCCAGCGCTCCGGGTGTATTGGCCTTTGACCAGTAAATGCCCAGGGTCAGCGGGACAACGCAGCCGGCAAAGACCACGTCAAATGCCAGAACCAGCAGAATGCCCGGTTCGGGTTTGACTATGGCTAAAAAAATCGCAAAGGCAACCACCGGTATGGCCATGATCCGGCTGATGATCAGCAGTTTGCGGTCGGATATCACCTTGGCGGCATCTGATTTGTCAACGGCATTTCCCTCCGATACTTTGCGCCGTGCCATCGGAATGAGGATGTTTCTTTGAAGCAAGTTTCGGCCGATGACGGTCGATACGCCTAATATCCCACCGTCAGCCGTAGAGGCGCCGGCACCGATGATACCGCCCAGAACCAGCAGCCCGAAGATAAAGGGGACATGTGCCTGGGCAATGGTGGGCAGGATCATGCGCGGATCGGCAATTTCCGGGAAGAGCGTGAGGCCCATCAAGCCCATAAAGGAGCACACGATACCGGTGATAACCGTACCGCCGGCACCGTAGTAACAGCTCTTCTGGGCGACTTCCGGAGATTTGGCGGCAAAAATCCTTTCCATAAAATCCAGGGCCACAATATCACCGATACCCAGGGCCAGGATGCCGGCCCAGTTCAGCAGGGCACCATCGGCAATGGAGGTCAACCCTGCCAGGTTGACGAAGTTGTCCGGGATGGCGGCCGAAAAATGGCTCCAGCCATAATCGGCCAACAGGTAGAAAAAGCAGCCGATAAACCCGATCATGGCCGGGTAAATCTGAACGATGTCGGTGGCCGCACAGGAGTACAGTCCTCCGGACACCGTATAAATGAAAATAAAGATCGCTATCAGGATCAGGGCCCAAACATAATCCATTTCGAAAATAATGGACACAATCCAGGCCGACCCGGCAAAGTTGCCGGCCACCAGGATGGCAAAGCTGAATGCCATCAAAAGGGAGGCAAGGATCTCCACAAACCAGTTATATCTTCGAAAATAAAAATCCGGCAACGTCATCAGGTTCATCCGGTTCAACGGCTTGGCAAAAAAAAGGCCTGTAATTAACAGGCACAGGGCCAGACCAAATGCAAACTGAAAACCGGCCCACCACCCCCCGGAATATACTCCGGCGGCGTTGCCCATGGTTGCGTTGGAATCCAGAGATTGTGCCATAAGCATGGAACCGATCAGAAAAAACGGCAGGCTCTTACCGGCAATGATATACCGCTTGCCGCTGCCCTGGACCAGGAAATACATGGCCACTCCCAGCACAAAGAAAAGAAAGATAAATATAATAAGACCAATACCCATTGC
>JBAVYC010001582.1:0-3120 GCA_049698595.1 Desulfobacterales bacterium
CTCTTTGCCGGGTAAATTCAAATATGAGTTGATTCGTAACGACTCTTTCAATTCCAGCCTTCGACGTACGATTTTCGAATATCTCAATGAAAATTTTTTCCACGTTATCGGGAAACGCCCCCGAGCCGGCAAACTGATAGCTGCAGGCGTGTCCCAAGCATGCGCACAGAAAAAATAGTGCGATAATCCTGACTTTCTTAAACAAAGCTCCTCCCCAATAGGTTCACGTCGGATGCCATGCTGCCGGTAATTTTCATTGCCCCCCCGACGCCCGATACCCGCCAAGAACGGCACGGAACCCAAGACCAAATGTCCCCTGCGCTTTTCGACCTTACACTACGATGTTCACCAATTTACCTTTGACCACGATGACTTTTCTAATCGCTTTGCCGTCAATAAATTTTAAAATCCGTTTATCCGTCAATGCTCTCTCTTTAATGGTTTTTTCATCGGTATCTGTAGTAACCTGGAATCGGCTGCGTAGTTTGCCGTTCACCTGGACTACGATTAACAATTCATCTTCTCCCAGTGCATCCATCCGGTATTGAGGCCATGGCGCCACAAGAACACTGGATCGATGCCCGAGTGCTTCCCAAAGTTCTTCAGCAAAATGCGGGACAATCGGTGACAGAAGGAGGGTGAGCGATTCCATGGCAAACCGTATCACCGCAGCTTGATCATCATGACCTTGCTGTTTGTCAAGGGCGCTCATTGTGTTAAACAGTTCCATGACGGCACTGATGGCGGTGTTGAAATGGAACCGGTCTTCAATGTCCCTAGATACCCTCTGAATGGTCTGATGGGTTTTACGATACAGTTCTCGCAGCGGATCTGCCAGGTTGTCGGGATTACCGTCGAAAGGCTCAACATCTTTTATCCCATCCATCACAACCGCCGATAGGCGCCAGATGCGGTTTAAAAAGCGAAAACCGCCTTCAACACCCTGCTCGCTCCATTCCAAATCCCGCTCGGGCGGAGCTGCAAAAAGGCAAAAAAATCGTGTGGTGTCGGCGCCGTATTTATCAAGTAAAATATTTGGATCGATCACGTTCTTTTTGGATTTGGACATCTTCTCCACCCTGCCCACCATAACCGGCTTTGCACATATTTTACACGCGCGCTCGGCTTTTCCGGTGTTGATCTCCTCCGGCAGGAGAAATCCGTGTTCCGGACACGAAACCGTTTCCTTGCAAACCATCCCCTGGGTCAACAAATTTGTAAACGGTTCCTTAAATTTAACCAGACCCTGATCATACAACACGCGGGTATAATATCTCGAGTAGAGCAAATGTAAAATAGCATGCTCAACCCCGCCGATATACTGATCGACCGGCATCCAGTAGTCGACGGCGGCGGTATCAAAAATACCCGTATCACACCGTGGACTGCAGTACCTTTCAAAATACCAGGAAGACTCTACAAAGGTGTCCATGGTATCGGTTTCTCGCCTTGCGTCAGATCGACCGCACTGAGGGCATGATACCCGCACGAAATCATCCAGATCGGGCAGCGGAGATCTGCCGCCCGCGAGCATATCAACGTTCTCCGGCAGAATCACAGGCAGATCCTCCTCCGGTACCGGGACGATGCCGCAACCGTCACAGTAGATCATCGGAATGGGTGCGCCCCAGTAGCGCTGCCGGGATATCCCCCAATCTCTCAATCTAAAACTGACAGCCCGTTTGCCAAGGTTATTGTGCTCCAGATGGTCGGCAATTTCATCAAGTGCTGTTTGATTATCCATATTGTCAAACCGACCGGAATTGATCATGATGCCTCTGCCGACGTAGGCTTCAGCCATGGCCTGACCGTCAAGATCCATATCTTCAGGTTTTACGACCACTATTATCTCCAAACCATATTTTTTAGCAAAATCAAAATCGCGCTGGTCATGGGCAGGAACCGACATGACCGCACCGGTACCATATTCCATCAGGGCAAAATTGGCGGTATACACCGGTATCCGTTTGCCGGTCATGGGGTTTAGGCAGTAAGCCCCGGTAAAAACCCCCTCCTTTTCATAGTTTTCGATGCTGCGCGCCGATCGGTCCTGCAAGGCAATCCGCTCGACAAACTGTCGGACTTCTTTTTCTTGGGAGGTATCCCTTGAAAGTTTGAACACCAGGGGATGCTCCGGAGCCAAACACATAAATGTAGCCCCGAATACGGTGTCCTGCCGGGTGGTGAATACGGATATCACTTCATCATGGTTTTCGACGGCAAAATCGATTCGGGCCCCAACGCTTTTACCGATCCAGTTTTTTTGCATGGTGATAACTTTTTCCGGCCATCCCGGCAATTTGTCACAGTACCGCAACAGATCCTGGGCAAAATCGGTAATTTTGAAAAACCACTGCCACAGTTGTTTTTGGCGAATCTGTTGACCGCAGCGCCAGCACAAACCGGCTTCGACCTGTTCATTGGCCAGAACCGTCTGACAATCTTCGCACCAGTTTACAAAGGATTCTTTGCGGTACACCATGCCATTTTTAAACATTTTTAAAAACAGCCACTGTTCCCAGCGATAATATTCAGGTTGACAGGTGGCAAGTTCTCTTTCCCAGTCATAACTGAAGCCCAGCCGTTTGAGTTGGCTGCGCATGGCAGCGATATTGGCGTAAGTCCATTTGGCAGGATGGGTTTTGTTTGCAATAGCGGCATTTTCAGCCGGCATCCCAAATGCATCCCAACCCATAGGATGGAGAACATTGAACCCCCGCATGCGTTTATATCGAGCGACAACATCACCGATGGTATAATTGCGGACATGTCCCATGTGAATCTTGCCGGATGGATAGGGAAACATTTCAAGCAGATAATATTTCGGCAGAGATGGATTTTCCGTTACCTTAAATAAATTCCATTTATCCCATTGTTTTTGCCATTTGGATTCAATTTCCCCGGGATTGTATCTCTCATCCATTAGGTTTCTTTTCCTTCGTTCGAATGTTTAGATAAAGATGCGCGCATCACTATTGGTCCCCCATATAATACAAACAACCCGTCATTTCGTCAACTCATCAGAATTGCCGCGATGCAAACTTTTAGCAATCATTTCTGAATTATGGCAGCGTTGACGGTTTTACCCGCTAGAAATCGATTGACTTGTATCTAACAATT
>JBAVYC010001583.1:0-4932 GCA_049698595.1 Desulfobacterales bacterium
CTTCATTCCTTCCACAGGTCGACATCGACAAGACCCAGCCGGGCGGCATAGCGCACCAATTCAAGTGTGCTGTGAAGCCCCAGTTTACTCATTATATTGGTTCGGTGATTTTCAACGGTTTTGGGACTGATGAAAAGCTTTTCGGCAGCTTCTTTGGCCGAACACCCTTCAGCCAACAGCACCATAACCTCCTGCTCCCTTGAAGTTAATGTCTCATAACCCGCATCCGCGATTTTCATTTCTTTTTCCGGAGTTTGCATCAGTTCCTTGACTACCGTATGTGACACGGCACCGTCCATGAAATATTCACCGTTCAACACAAGCTCGACTCCTTTCAGGAGCCTTTCAGTGGCCGATTCCTTGGTCATATAGCCGGTGGCCCCGGCCTGAAAGGCCTTGACGATGTAATCGACCTTGGAATGCATGCTGACAATCAGGATGCGCGTTGAGGGCGAGATGTTTCGGATCTCGCGGCAGATCTCTAAACCGCTTTTATCCGGCAGCGACAAATCCAACAGCACCAAATCCGGCTGAAGGTTTTTGACCAGATGAAGGGCATCGCGGGCCCTTCCGGCCTGTCCGATGACCTCATATTCAGCCGCGGGTCTGAGGATCGATTTTAACCCCTCCCTGACGAGGGGATGATCGTCAACGATTAAGATGGTTTTCTTGGACGTCATTCTTTTCCTTCACAAAAGGCAGCGTTATGGTCACTTTTGTGCCCTGCCCCGGTTTCGATTGGAGTTTCATTTTACCATTCAGCAGTGTCACCCGCTCTTGCATGCTGCGCAGACCCATTCGTTTTTCCGGACCGGTCACATCCGCCCGCGCTTGCACATCAAAGCCACGGCCGTTGTCTATAATCCGAAGGAAAATATTAGGAAAGGCGGCCGCCAACTTCAGTGTCACCCGGCCGGCGGCAGCGTGTTTGCGGATGTTGGTGAGACCTTCTTGCATCAGGCGGTAAAGATTGATCTGAACAGCATAATCCAGCTTCAAGTTTTTCAGACCGGCGGACTGAAAATCGACCGGTATGCCCCACATTAGCGTAAAATCCTCGCAGAACCGGTAAATCGTCTCGACAAGACCCAGCTCCTCCAGCACGGGAGGACGCAGATCATAGGCCATAGTGCGCACGCCCAGGATAGTTTTTTGCAGTATTTCGCAAATTTCATGGACCCGGTGGGCTTCCGCTGGTCGGTTGTTTAATCGTCCAGCATAGATCAAGTCACACGCCATTTTGGCTACGGACAGGTCCTGGGCCACCGTATCGTGCAGCTCGCGCGAAATCATGTGACGCTCATCTTCCTGGGCCTGCAGCAGTTGTTGTGACAATTTGTGAATTTGCTCTTCGGACGCTTTGCGGGCTGAAATATCCGCCATGGCGCCCTCGTAATATGTGATCTGATTGTCGGTATCTTGGACGATGGTGGTATTGATGGACACCCAGATACTTTTCCCGTCATACCGGCGAAGTCGAACCGTAAAGTCGTGAACAAAGCCTTGTTCTTCCAGCAGGCGTCGGAATTGTTTGCGATCATCGGGATCAATATAGGTCTCCAGGGTTTTCACCTGCAGCAGGCCTTCTCGATCCGGATATCCAAGGATGTCCAGCATAGCGGGGTTGACATCCAGGATCGAACCCTCCGGTGTGGTGCGGTAGAGTCCAATGGGAATACTGTTAAATAGATCCCGGTAGCGTTTTTCACTTTTGCGCAGGGCCTCCGCCGCACGCCTCTGCGCATCTATATCGCGAATGACGGTGATTCTAACGTCTCTGTCTTCATATCTCATCATTTTACCGCGAATCTCGACATGAATATGGGACCCATCCTTTTTTTGAGCAACGGCCTCATAGGGTTTTTCGTAGCCTGACAACATGTTCTGCTCGACCAGCTCTTTAAACTCGGGAGCGATGACATGGGTGCCGAATACTCCGATCAACTCATCATACTCATAGCCGAACAACTCAACTGCCCTTGGGTTTACATCCAGGCAGACGCCTTTTTCGGAAATGAAGATAGCCTCAAATGTTGCCTCGGACAGCGCTCGATAGCGGGCTTCACTTTTCTTTAAATCCTGCTGAGCGTTCATACGTTCCGTAATGTCGCGTACCGCCCCGATAATCTTTTTTCTCCCTTTTGAGATGAAATTGCCGGCCTTTATTTCGCCCGGAAAGACCGAACCATCTTTCCTCCTAAAATAGCGCAACGGCACATATTGACTGCCTGATTCCTCGTCTTTAATTTTTTTTACCGCAACCCGTGTTTTTTCCTTCTCGGCCGAGACCTCTGCAACGGTTAACGTCAAAAACTCTTCTTTGGAGTACCCGTAAATGTCTAACGTCGCCCGGTTGGCATCTTCAAACCGCAAGGTCTCGGCGTCAAAAATCATCACCGCATCCGACTCATTTTCAAAAAGTTCACGGTACTTCTCCTCGCTCTCACGAAGCTCTGTTTCGGTACGGCGCTGGTTGGTGAGGTCGGTAATTGCCGTTCGAAACTGCCTGATATCTTCTTCCGCATCCGGCACGGCAATACTTTCCAGAAGTCCATAAAACTCTGTTCCGTCATTTTTCAATAATTTCAACTCGCAGGTCTGCCTGCTATCAGTTTCGACAACACGCTGACGGTGAAAATAAAAGCGGTCCTGAAAATCCGGCGCTACGAAGCGTGTAAACGATTTGTTTATCAAAGACCGCCTATCCACGACTAGCAGATCGGCGCCGGCCAGATTTACCTCCATCACTACTGCGTTTTTATCCAGGGTAAAATAACTTACCGGCGCAAGGTCATACAGGTCAACATATTTGTCGCGCGCTTCGGCCAGTTGCAGCTTCACCCGGCGCAATTCCTCGTTTTGCATTTCCAGCTCAATCTGATGGACCTCCAGCTCGTGAATCAGCTGCTGAATATCTTCCGGTGGAATATTGCTAAGCGCCTGCGGTTTTTCATCTAGTAATGCTTCGGCCCGATGGCGTAAGGCTTTCCATTGACCTGATTTGGTTCCGGCTTCTTTCATGATCTATCCCGATAAAATATGCCCGCATCTGGACCAACTGATGCAGCCGGCCGCGAAATTATCTAAAATAAATTTCATTTTCAGTGCTGCCCTCCCTTTTTCTTGACATGTTTTATGCTATACAATAACACGGAACCATAAACAATAAAAAGTTGCGGCAACAATGTAACCGTACACGGGTTCAAGGTTCAGGGTTCACGTCAAATTCTTCCCGTTGATTCGTAAGCTTGTTGACCGGCCGCGGCCGCGCCAGTGCCACGTCACGGCGGAAGGGAAAACGCGCGAGAATAACTTGAATAATAGGAACGTTATTAGCAACTGGTTAAAAAAGAGCTAATTAAGCACAACTTTATCCTTTGGCCTCGATCCACCTCCACAGCCCAAAGGTCTTTATTATAGTTTCCGTGAACTTGTATCTCTTTTTTCGTGCGGCCAAACATCATGTTCTCGTGCTTGATGAGCGTATTCAGATCCGTTGGCTTGGGCTCATATTTGCCTCCCCTGGCAAACCCAAGAAAATCTCTGGTCAACTCGGCAGCACTCTTTACAGATTCCTCTATGCCATTCAAGTGTTTGTAGTCAGGATGCGAAGGGTCCTTGTCCATTATCATTAGGGAGGCGCCCCCTGAATCCCCAGCAAGACATTGTTGAAGTTATGGGGCGATGCCCGCGGCCAATGTTTTCTCGGCCCGCTTTCGAAGTGCTTGGGAATTGGTGGCTTTTTCGAAGCCGATATCGTTTTTGCCTGCTATAATCTACTCCTGAAGTTTTTCTGAATCCCCGGCGTCCATGACCTCCTCGATACTAATTTTGCGTTTGGGGAGGCCGGCAAGATTCCCATTGATTCATCCGCTCAAGATCTCCAATTCTCACTCTCGGGCAGAAAAATTTTAAGTACCTCTGCCACGCTGCATTGCGGGTACTTATTGAGCGCGGTTTACAATTTTTTTATTTGTGAGGCGATTTTGGCCTTAAATTCTTGGGCCAAAAGCGTGGTCCACGAAAATGCTTCGCAGGATAGACCGGAGAAGTCTGTCGGAACCAAAATTAAATCCAATTTTTTCGGCATATTAATTCTCCCTGATTACTCAGAATTCCGGGACCTGATAATCAACAGCGGACGGTCGACACGATGCAGCAGCCCGGCGGCAACACTGCCGTAAAAAACTCTGGAAAGACCGCTGCGGCCGTGACTGGCCAGCGCAATCAGGTCCACGCCCTCTCTTGCAGCCATGTTTATGATTCCCTCCACCACCGGGCCATAGGTGACGTAGGTTTGGGTTTCGATGTTTTTTCCCCGGAATTTTCCCTGGATCCCTGCCAGGTGCTTCTCGGCCTGCTCTTTAGCTTGTTCGAACTCCAGGTCCGATAAATTAATAAATGCGCCTTCAGGTGTGGTGATCGTCTTGTATTCGACGACCTGCAAAAATAAAACTCTTGCTTTGTACCGACTGGCCAGCTCTTCCACATGCGGCAATATCTTTTCTGCCCTTTTTGATCCATCCAGCGGGACTAAAATTTTGTGGTACATATCACCTACCTCCTTCCGATTGGAATGGTGCCAACTGATTCTATCTTAATTTTTTTAAAGTATTTTCTTTCATTTGAAACCTCAGAACTTATGATAGATCATGAGATGAATTGCCGTCGATTTCCTTCTATTTTTAATAGCATATTGCGTGCCAATCTATGATAATAATGAGAATTTAAGTTAATTCAAATTATTATGACATCGGTCATCTGATAGTCATAGTTCTCAATCCCTGCAAAATAGAAAAATTGCGAATGCCATGTTGGAATTTTTCTAACTTCTCCCCCAACCAAAAGGCTTGAAAGAGCGGGGTCGGTTGCGCCATTCTCTTCTTTTAGCAAAAGAGATTCAACAATTTGGCAAAACGCGATTCAAAGATG
>JBAVYC010001584.1:0-1644 GCA_049698595.1 Desulfobacterales bacterium
CTGCCATCGTAAATGGACCAGGCATGGGCCATCATGGCGGCTGCCTGTTCGTGCCGGACATCAATGAGCTTGACGCCGTACTCATGAAAGCCGTCGTATATCCGATCGATATGCCCACCGGAAAGGGAAAAAACCGCCCCGACTTCCTCCACCTCTTTCAAGTACTTTGCCACCACATGACCGCCGTGTAATTCCGCCATTTCAACCTCCTTTGGTGTCGTCAGAAGACATTCTCTGTCTGATAAAAAACCCTGTTTTTCCGGACGGAAAACAGGGCGTTGTGTGGACAGATCATCGGCATTCCCTCGTTCAGGGTTCGTGCAACATCAGAAACTAAAAGGGGATACCACAGGATTTCTTTACAAGTCAAGTATCGGTCAATTTGAACCTCCGAATTGAATGCGCACTACCTGTGCTAATCTTGCAACTTGCTAACTTTCTTGACAAAATAATTTTGGGCAAGTAAGCTGTGGTAACTAGTAACAATTATCCTAAAAAAGCCGAATTATCCCGGGTTAGGATCTTTTTTTTCGTCTCAGTACTAGTAAGATGTCATTTTGGTGATCAAATATTTTAATAACTGAAAGATTCTGTATGGAATTAACGAGATGACTGATCGTTCGCGAGATTGGTTGGCACAGGCAGAAAGGGATCTGGAACAATCCCGGGCCTCTCGGAAGGACGACCGGCATGAATGGGCCTGTTTTGCCGCCCAGCAATCTGCCGAGAAAGCCGTCAAGGCGCTGCATTTGTCGTTGAATCAGGAAGCCTGGGGTCACATGGTTGCCCGTCTTTTAAGCGAGTTGCCCATTGAAGTCCCCCAGCCTTTAATTGAAAAGGCAAAGGTTATCGACGGGTTTTACATTCCCACCCGGTATGCCAATGGGCACCCGGAAGGCGCTCCCTTCGAGCACTATGGAACTATCCAAAGCACGGATGCGATTAATTATGCCGGTGAAATCCTTAAATTCGTCCGTTCTCAAATGGCCTGACCGATCGACGGTGGATCGGGCGGCCAGATCCTGGGCGGCAAATGAAGCCGTTAAGCATCCGGAGCTTTTGAGGCTCGGGTATTTCGGATCCTACGCCCGCGGAGATGCGGGGGTTGGCAGCGACTTGGATCTGATTGCCATTGTCGGACAGGCAGCGGAACCGTTTGAACGTCGATCCCTGACATGGGATTTGAATGCTTTGCCGGTTCCGGCCGAACTGATCGTTTACACACAGGAGGAATGGGAACGACTCCAACAGCAAGGGCAAAGATTTGCACGTATGCTGAAAAGCCAGGTTGTCTGGATTTACCCGCACGAGTTTTAGCACCAATATTTTAGGTGAAAATTTTAAAAAATCCGTGAAGATCTGTGCAAATCCGTGTCCTATTTTCAATCAGCCAGCGGTATCCTGGCCCGACCCAAGTTTGGCAGTTTGGACACCGGTTTGATCAACAAAATTAAATCTGGAATTTATGCCCCGTCCTATAGCTGAGCAGACGAAGTGGACGGGTCTATCCGGCGTAAACGATTTCACCCCCGACCACCGTCATCGATATCGGGATCTGCGGAACCTCTTCCGGGCTGACCCGCCGGGGATCGGCGGCCATGACGGTAAAATCCGCGCGCTTGCTGATCTCGATGCTTCCATTGC
>JBAVYC010001585.1:0-2674 GCA_049698595.1 Desulfobacterales bacterium
ATAAGTTGAAATTTAACTGAATCAAAACTTGGGATATTAAAACAGAAAACCAAATATCACTCAACTGGTGATTAATTGAAATAACCACGGTTCAGGCAAGGTTGTGATATCCAAAGAATCGGAACGAAGTTTGGTGCGATTTCAAAACCGGAACTTGCCATAAACTCAGCTTTTCGAAAAGTACATGTTTCAAATAGATATCGCAAGCGTTTTTGGACGATGCTAAGGCATGGTCCAACACAGTGGAAAACATGCGTAATTCGTGGCTAATAAATTTTCAGATTAGCCAGGGCAAATACACACTTTTTTGAGCCCTAATTTATTGTGTCATGCGTGCCTGAATCGAATCCTGACAATATGCTGATTCTATTATGTATTTGTTCAGCTAATCTTCAATCTATCCGGAAGTTTTTCCATGAAACCTGACAATTCCGCCCGGGAACTATACAATGTTGGCGTGGATTTGGGATCTCCGATCTCAATGGCATATCTCGACCGGCGGCCATTCGCTTTCAACGGCAGAATTGAGGTGGTGGATGTCGAACGCAGGTAATCCCCGGAAATGCATCTCAAATGATCCATCATATATGTAATTTTAGAATAAAGATGGCCACACACGCTCTATTTTAGATTTCCATAATTTCATTAAATTTTTCAGATAAATTTTTCATGCTGAATGGTTTAGGTGGAAATAAACCTCATCCGGAGATCATAAATAATCTCTGTAAAGGGCCAGGTTCTCCTTGAGTAGATCGGCAATCGGGAGATTATAGGGGCATTTTTGCTCGCATTCACCGCATTCGATGCATTCCGCCACGCTTTCCATGGCTTTCCCCAGCCAGGCCGTAACCCCTTCACGGGGTAAACGATTTGCAGCCGCCTGAAATATCAGAACGGATGGGATCTGGACGCCCTGTTCACACGGCATACAGTATTCGCAACGGTGACAGAACTTTTCCCCTAAAACTGACCGTATGTTCTCTATTTCTATCAAATCTGCCTTCGATAGGGGTTTCGGGCTAGCGTATAACTCAATGATTTCATCCGCTTCTTTTTTGGCCCGGATTCCGGGAATAGGGACAACATCAGGGTGTTGCTGTAAAAACCCGAAACAAAGATCAGCACGTTCCAGCAAACCGCCGCCAAGGGGCTTCATCCCGATGAGGCCGACATCATGTCGGCGTGCCTGAGGAAATAGCTCGTTGGCCGGATCATTTTCGATAAAATTAAATGGAAACTGGAGGGTTTGAAACAATCCCGTTTTCAGTGCTTCCAGAGCCGTCGGGATATTGTGCGACGAGATCCCGATATAACGAATTTTGCCGGCATCACGCGCTCTGCGGGCCGCTTCAAAAGCCCCATGCGGCCCAAGTACCTGCTGAAGATTTTCCTGGTTTGATACATTGTGAAGCTGATAGAGGTCAATCCAATCGGTTTTAAGCTGCCGAAGGGAAAGATCGATATGGGCGGCAACCTCTTTTGCATCTCTCTGTGCGGTTTTGGTGGCAATAACCACCTTTTCTCGAACAGCTTCCAGGGCGGTTCCAATTTTTTCCTCACTGCTGAGATACATATTGGCGGTATCAAAAAACGTAATCCCGTCATCGAAACAATACTTGACGATGGAGACAGCCGCGTTCATCGACAACGCCATGATCGGGATGCCCCCAAAGCCGATCTCGGAAATCTCCAAATCGGTTCCAGCAAGTCTAATGGTATTCATTTTTGCTCCTCATTAATAAAACTATCGCCTTAGCGCTAAATGATCGCCACCTTCATCTGATCTTAAAGCCATGTTCTTTCTGCCAATCAGGGCCGAACTTCTTCTCGCAGTAGTCCGCCATGCGGTCAAACCAGCGCCACCACACATTTTTGCCTCTTTCCCCGGCTTCATAGATATCGGCTAAATAGGTCGCGATGTCGGCCATCTTTTCTTTGGGTACAAACGATGCCGCCCCGATGTCATAGGATTTTTTTATATCTTCGGGGGTTATGGCATAGGCCGTCAACATGACGGCGGCCACTCGTTTAGCGGTGCATATTTTCAGCAACTGGTAGCCTTCGACGCCCATGATATCTAAAATCGCCATATCAAAATACTGGTTTTCGAGCAAATCTTTAGCCTGTTCGAAATTAGTTGCCCGGGTAACCTTGCACTCGACCAGCAAATCAGTCAGGGTTTCCAATACATCCGGCTCATCATCGACAATCAGGATTCTCTTCCCCGCCAGCAGATTTTGTTTTTCCATCAACACGCCTCCTTAGAAATAGACTTCAATAAGCCGTTCCTAATTTAATAATCGGAAAAATTTTATAATAAAGGATAGGAACCAAAAAAAACAGCAAAAAATTGAAATTAACTCTAGCTTGACAATCCTTATTTCCTTTTATAATTGAGTTGCTGCATATCAGGAATATTTTCGGATAATTCGATGGGTTCACCTGCTTCCAGACTTTAAATGATATATCATAAGCCAAATAGAGCGACGTCTTAACCGATTTGCAAGGCTCTTTTCTTAAAATCCGCTCAGCCCAAGGAGCTAAAATGATGTCCCTGCAGATTCTCCGGATTGCCATAATTCTTACTTTACTTTTCTCTCTATTTCCTATGGCCGTATCTGCGGATGACGATCTTTCGATTGAGTTTATCGTAAAGGATGGGGACAATCTATAC
>JBAVYC010001586.1:0-3929 GCA_049698595.1 Desulfobacterales bacterium
TTACACCACTTGTCACACCCATCCTGAACGATCTGCGCATGACCTATTCTCAAATGGGGTTTATTCTGGGATCCTGGCAGCTGACCTATATCCTGGTCGCTCTGATGGCGGGTGCGATTTTAGACAGGTGGGGTGTTCGTAAATCCATATTTATCGGTGCCCTGATCATCGGGTTTTCCGCCTCGATTCGATATTTTGCGACAGGATTTTTAACAATGTTGATCGCCATAGCCCTTTTCGGAGTCGGGGGCACCATGATTTCCATCGGCGGTCCCAAGACGATAAGCGAATGGTTTAGCGGCCGCAGCCGCGGCATTGCCGTCGGCATTTACACCACCGGGCCCTGGATTGGCGGGTTGATGGCGCTGGCACTGACCAACAGCCTGGTGATGCCGCTGGTCGGCGGCAGCTGGCGATTGACTTTTGTTTGCTATGGTATGCTGACTTCGGTGATAGCCTTGTTGTGGTTGATTTTGGCCAGGGAAAATGCGGCGAAACCGGCAGCCGTCGCTGCGAGTATCATCGCGGTATTTAAAAAACTTATTGCAGTACGTAACGTACAGATACTCCTGATCATGGCGCTATTCGCGTTTGCAATCAACCATGGTTTTTCCAGCTGGCTGCCGAAAATATTTGAAGAAAACGGTATGTCCCCCTCACAGGCCGGTTATGCCGCATCCATTCCCATAGCGTCCGGTATTCCCGCTCTTTTATTTATACCTTCTTTGATCCCCCCGCGGTTCATCGGCCGCATGATCGCAATCTTTGCCTTGATGACCGCTGTTAATCTTGTCCTGGTTCTGAAAACATCCGGCACACCGCTCTACATCGGATTAATGGCGCTGGGATTTGTCAGTTCACCTTTCATGCCGCTTATGCTGCTCTTGCTAATGGAAAGCCCCAGGGTGCAAACCGAATATATGGGCGCCGCCGGGGGGATGTTTTTCTGTGTCGCTGAAATTGGAGGATTCTCCGGTCCGGCATTAATGGGGATTTTAGTGGATGTAACCGGCACCTTTATGGCCGGGACAATATTTTTAGCTGTCCTTTGTATCGGGATTGCAATCATGACCTTTTATATCAAAGCTGAAAGGTAAAAAATTAAAAAAAAATCAAAATCCGGCTTGACAGCGGGATGACCCGTACTTAATATACCTTCGCTCTATAAGAATTCACTTAGAATTATAGAGATTGGGCAACCTTGGTTCTCAACTGTTGTTCCTTCGGCTGAAATGAACGCCGGGATACTACGTTGGGCATATTGAACAAATCCAATGGTTCAAGGTTGTTCCCTTAAACGCTTCCTGCATGTTCCTCAAGAGGCTGCGGGAGGCAATATTAATAGGGGGGGCACATTGCGTTAAGCGACATGCTCCCCCTTCTTTTTTACACCGCGAAACCGCCCAGTTTCGTTTCGAGATATTCAGCAATGCCCTCCCGACCGCCTTCACGGCCTAACCCGCTCTCTTTCATGCCGCCGAACGGGGCCGCGGCAGCGGTTGGGTTGATGTCATTGATTCCAACGATACCAAAACGCAGCGCTTCAAAAACCCGCATGCCCCGGGATATATCGCGTGTATAAACATACGATGCCAGACCGTAACGGGTGTCGTTGGCCATCGCCAGCACTTCCTCTTCGGTCTCGAAGGGAATCACCGGGGCCACCGGACCGAAAGTTTCTTCACGGTAGATCAGCATCTCCTCTCTGACATCGGTTATAATGGTGGGAGCATAAAAGTAGCCTTTGTCCAAATCGTTTTCCATCAGCCGCCTGCCTCCGCAAATCAGGGTAGCTCCGCGATCCAGTGCATCTTTTACCTGGCGGTCCACTTTCTCCAAGGCTTCCATAGTGACTAAAGGCCCGATCCGAACACCCTCTTCCATTCCATTACCCGCTCGCATTTTGGATACCATGGCATGGGCTTGTTCCACAAAGGCGGGCAGGATGCTGCGCTGAACAAAAATTCTGTTAGGGCTGATGCAAGCTTGCCCGGTGTTCAAAAATTTAACCAGCATGGCTCCCTTGGCCGCATAAACCGGGTCGGCATCTTCGAAAACAATAAATGGGGCATGTCCGCCCAGCTCGAGCGAGATGCGCTTCATCTGATCGGCAGCGCCCTTTGCCAGATGTTTGCCAACTTCAGTGGACCCGGTAAATGTCATTTTGCGGACTTTCGGGTTCGCCAGAAATTCTTCGCCAATAGGTTCCGGATCAAGTGATGTTACAAGATTTGCAACCCCTCCGGGAATAGCTGCTTCTTCAAAAATTTTAAAAGCTTCAATGGCACACTGCGGGGTCGATTCAGCCGGTTTCAGGACGATGGTACACCCGGCGGCGAGTGCCGGTGCGACCTTCCGGGTAATCATGGACACCGGATAATTCCAGGGCGTTATGGCGCCGACGACACCCACCGGCTGGTGCAGAACGATAAATCGCTGATCCGCACGCGGCGCCGGAATTGTTTGCCCGTAATTGCGTTTGGCCTCCTCGGCATACCACAGCAAAAAATCTGTCCCGTACTGGACTTCGTTGCGGGCGGCTTTCAGGGGTTTACCTTGCTCCGCAGTCATGACGCGTGCCAAATGTTCTCTTTTAGCTGTCATGATACGGTAGGCTTCATACAAAAAACCCGAACGCTGGTAAGCGGTCAAGGTCGACCATTTCTCGAAGGCCCGCTGGGCCGCATCGATGGCCCCGGCCGCATCTTCACGATCACCATCGGGAATGTCCGCAATTTTTTCACCGTTGGCCGGATTGAAAACGGGAAACGTAGCATTGTTTTTGGCATTGATCCATTGTCCGTCAATGTACATCACAGAAATCTCCTTTCCTATTAATGTTGATTGGCGTCCCGGCAGGAACTCGGACCCTTGTGCCAGACAAGGTCCGAGCGGGTATGGGAAGACTGAGAAGTAAAAATCCGCGCAAATGGTCGCGGATTTTTACAGCTGTATACTTTCAAAAAATTTTAGATTGTTACCGCAATTTTAATCGGTGATAGTCGGCAGTTTATGATCCTTAAACTCGGCCCGCAATTTAGTTTTCAAAATTTTCCCGGTTGCGGTATGCGGCAATTCGTCGACAAAAATGACATCATCGGGCAGCTGCCACTTTGCAAGCGACCCCCGTAGATGATCGATAACCTCATCTTTTGTGACGGCGGCGCCCTCATCCCTGACTGCCAGTAGCAGTGGACGCTCATCCCATTTGGGATGCGACACGGCGATGACGGCCGCTTCTGAAATACCCGGGCAACCGACGGCCTCATTTTCGACGTCAATGGAAGAAATCCATTCCCCCCCGGATTTAATGACATCCTTGGAACGATCGGTGATCTGCATGTAACCGTCCGGGTCGATGGTGGCCACATCGCCGGTGTCAAACCAGTTGTCGGTGTCTACCGCGTCACCGCCCTCACTCCTAAAATACCCTGATGTAATCCAGGGACCCCGTACGAGAAGGTTGCCGAAGGCCTTACCGTCCCAAGGCAGCGCTTTGCCGGCATCATCGACGATCTTCATGTCGACGCCGTATACTGCACGGCCCTGTTTGAGTGATAACTCCATTTTTTGATCGATGGAGTAATCCAGGTGTTTCTTTTTCAGGTTGCAGGCGGTTCCCAGCGGGCTCATCTCCGTCATCCCCCAGGCGTGAACGACATTGACGTTGTATTCTTTTTCGAAAGTTTCAATCATCGCTTTGGGTGCCGCCGCGCCCCCAATGACCGTGCGTTTCATACTGGAAAACTTTTTGTTGTTCTCCCTCATGTAGGCCAGCAGCATCATCCAAATGGTTGGCACGCCGGCCGACAAAGTGACCTGTTCACTCTCCATCAATTCAAAAAGCGCTTCACCATCCATCCGGGCGCCGGGCATGACCATCTTGGCACCGCACATGGCCGAAGCGTATGGTATACCCCAGGCATTGA
>JBAVYC010001587.1:0-6937 GCA_049698595.1 Desulfobacterales bacterium
GTGTAAATTTACAATTTTCGTGCTCAGTCCTAAAATCGGGCATTGTTGGGTTTCGCATTGCACAATCAAACTGACAAAGTGTAGGTTGGGTTGAGTGAAACGAAACCCAACATAACCCGAGATAGGCCCAACCCAACCTACACGATGCAAAGTTGGCCGAAGATAGAACCAACCCCCTCGGAGAAGAAACTGATGAGCGTCGAACACCGAACGTCGAATGAATGTATTCTGTCTATTATAAAAAGACAGCGCACAGCCTCCGGCTCGTAGGGGTTGTAGCGCCTACGCCTCGGCCTCCGGCCCATAGGGCATAAGACCTACGCCCCGGTGGGAGAGCGCTTCCATCCTTCGATATTCGTTATTCTGCGGTTCGCTGTTCAACCCAGCTGCCAAAGCGGTCAGTCTAATCAAAGCTTATCAGTTGTCCCCGCAACGCGACACTGCTTGCTTTCGATATGCGGGCATCGTCCGCGCACCACCATGCAGGACAGCCCTTTTTGGTTAAAAACCTGCTGCAACGCGCTTCTGATGGCCTTTTCATCAAAAGCATCCAGGGTGTAAACAGTGTCGATCCCCATTGCCGCAGCCACTTTCTCAGGGTAGATCGGTTGAACATTTTCTCCCATGGCCGTGATTCCGGCTCCGGTTCGATCCTGGAAACCGGTCAGGGCGACGGTTTCGTTGTCCATGATTACCACAATGATATCGGCCTGGTGATGGGCAGCGTTGACCAGTCCGTTCAAGGCGGTGTGAAAAAAGACGGAATCGCCCGTCACTGCCAGGATCCTGTCATCAACCCCGCTGTGCCGCAATCCGCAGGCAATACCGATGCTCGATCCCATGGAGTATTTGACATCCAGCATCTCGAACGGCGGATTGCTGAGCCTGACCAGGCAGCCGGTCTCGCCGACCACGATGGGTTTGGGGATTGATTTTTCAGCGATCATCTGCTGCAGGGTTTTAAAAAACGGTGTGTACGAGCAGCCCTCTCCAAAGGGCTGCAGGCTGGGATAAGTCCGCTTAGGCGCAGGCAAGGCCGTCAATGACTGACCGAGTTGTTCGGTCAGCAGGCGCGCGAGTTTTTCCAGTTGGATGTCTCCTTCCCAGGGGACATGGCCGGTGGTTTTGCCGAAAATTTCAACCTGCAGCCCCTGTATTTGGGCCAGGGTCCTGACCTGGTTCTCGATAAAGGGCTCTACTTCCTCAAGGACATAGACCCGGTCAAGATCGGTGAGAAAAGCGGTCATCTGCTTCTTGGGAAGCGGAAAAATGGTGCCCAGTTCGAAAACACGGACATCGGCTAGGGGGGCATAGGCCCGCAACCGGGCTGCCATGTGCCCGGCTGCAATGATACCCGTGGGTCCGCCGCCGGCACTGCTATTAAAAGACTGATAAGGGGGTTGGTCGAAAGAGTTACAGATTTGTTTCAGTTTTTTATGCAGCGCTGCATGATCATCAACCACCAGGGCCGGCAGGGCCTGCCAGCGCATCTCCCGGTTAAACTCGGCCCGGGTCGCACGCGACGGGGGCGCTGTGGCAACGGGCCCGTGGTCGGCCGTATAATCAGCCACAAATCTCACCATGACCGGGAGACGATACGCTTCGGACAACCGAAAGGCCTGGCGTGTCATGCGGTAGCCCTGGTCGGGGGTAGCCGGCTCCAGAATGGGAATCTCGGCAAAAGCGCCTAAAAGGCGACTGTCCTGCTCGTTCTGGGAACCGTAGGACCCCGGGTCGTCACCGGCCAGAATCACCATGCCCCCGCCGGAACCGGTGAGATTGACGGTCATCAACGGATCCAGAATATGGTTGATGCCGACGTGCTTGGCAGCAATCACCGCTCGCCGGCCGGCCAGCGAGCAGCCCAGTGCCACTTCAAAGGCCACCTTCTCATTATTGGACCACTCCACATAGAGATCGCAGGACGCAGACAGCGCAATTAATTTTTCAACGATTCTGGTGACCGGTCCTCCGGGATAAGAAGCCACCACCGCGGCTCCGGCATCGACCACCGCCCGGGCGATACTCTCACTTCCGCAAAGGATTTCTTTTCGAATTCCATTATCCCGTCTCAGGCTTTCCATATCCGGCTTGTTTGCCATATTTTCTCCTGTAAGTATCCGCGCTGCTCTAATCAGATGTTTGAATTAATTTTGCCAGCACCTCTTCAAGCGCCGGTGTCGACGGGGCATCTTTGAATCCCGCCATTCTGCGATAAATCATCTCCGCCGCGGCATGAAACTCTCCGGGCAGACCTGCTTCGCGAAAGGTTGCTGATATTTCTGCCATCTCGCCTGCGAATCGCCAGGCTTTGGCTGTCACATTGCGCACTCTTTCTCCGGCCTGTTCACCAAAATGGGCCCAGTCCCGCGACCATTGGGTCTCCAGCTCAGCCCGCACTCCCAGTGCCTGAGCTGTGGCCAATATCCCGCCCAGCAGCGCGGTGGTGCCCTTCGTGTAGGCGGCATAGCACATTTTTAAGGCTGAGGCCTTGCCGACTTCATTCCCAACGACAGTTGTCTCCAGAGGCCCGCCCGAGAAAAAACTTGCCGCTTGCGGCGCTTTATCACCGGAGAGATAAAGCCATGTCTTGCCGCGCTCCCAGACAGGTAAACCGATAATGCCGCCGTCGACAAAATCTACCCCGCCCGCCCGCATGAGTTGCTCGATACGGATCGTCCGTTGCGGCGAAATTGCGTTTACATCCAGGTAAACCCCTTGAAACGATTGCGCCAGTACCTGTTCCGCCATTTCCTCCGCCGCGTGGGGCGGGCATACGCTGATGATAATCGAACAGGTATCACACAGGTCCGCCAGCGAGCCGGCATCAAAAAGATTGAATTTTTCGGCACGTTTTCGAGTTTGCGGGCTGCGCCCCTCAGAAGCCCAGTAAACCTCATGGCCGCTGTTCTGAAGGGTTGCGGCAACACAGATCCCCATCATGCCGGGATGTACAACGCCTGTTTTTAGCTTCATCATTTCACGACTCCTTCTCTTCTTTTTTTAAAAAATCGATCCGTATTATCTAAAAAAACACTATTGTGTTGATTGTTTCGAACCGTTACACAGTGCACCCCGATGTTGTTTAGCCTCAACACAGCGCGGAAAGCCGCAGAACTTCAGATCCTATTCGCCCCGCCCAGCTCATGTCCGCAATTTAACCAAATCGGTGCCTTTTGTCGACCACTATCTATTATACCGGAGGTGATAGCTTATTTTCTTCATTTCAGGTGAAGTTTATCATTTGGGGCCGATGTTCAAAGCTGAGTACTGAAGATATATGTCGATCAAAACGTCAAAAAATTGTCGAGTTTATCTTCCCGAAAGCTCAGCGACCAAAAAAACGGGTTGCCGTTGACTTTTGCAATCCGGTTTTCTAAAACCAAAACTTCTTATCAATCCCTTGCCGCGGATAGTATTGGAATCAATATTTCATTTGCTATAATTCCCATAGATCGTTGACCCGCATGCGATGCACGGCCGCACTGCTTTCCAACGACCTACCAAAGGTTTCAATTCTGGGCCGGATCTTACATGTTTTGTGAACCGACCAATGCCTTGATAGGGTAGCATCGATTCCTCTATTCCCAATTGGCATAAATATTGCTTACTACAAATATGGCAAACTAAATTCCTATTTTCCACGAAAAACAAGCATTGACCGTGTGGTTAAATCAGCGACCACCAGCAGAGCTGAGGGTATGAGGATGGTCCCTGGAAGGGGCCGGGGCCACCTCTGCTGGGGGCCGCTGATTTCGCTCTGTAACCTATAAATCGAGTATCGTTCAATCGAGGCAATAGTTTTCGTAGGAGGTAATCATCGTGCAGATCAGTAAAGAATGTTTTTGTAAGCGGGATATTATTTCAGTTTGCGCAGCCGGTGGTCGGGAGCAACAGAAAAAATGCTGTTTCTATCAAAAGTCATCCCATAAAAACACCTGTATGCATTTTGTTTTTGATGCATACTGCGATTGTGTCGAAGCACAACGCAACACCCAATATGCTGCCTGATCCAGTCGCGTATTGAAACGTTACAACCGAAACTATGTACCCGGCGGCACTACTCTTTCCAATCCGCCGGGGATGTGAGCTGCCCCAGCACCGCCCGTCTTATCCAATCCAAGCCCTGGGTCGCGAGCCAGCTGCGAATATAATCGGCGTTTTGATAGTTGCGACCCGCTTTGGTCAGTCGCATATCACCCGGCCCGCAAAGCGCAATGCAAGTCGAATTATCTTTGAAAGGGCCAATCAGCGCAATACCGATGCCGTCGGGCGGAGCGACGTACTTTGCCAGAGCCATGGCAAAGTCGCTGTAATCCACGTCGCGCGCATCAGCCCGAATGGTCAGGCCGGCTTTTTGCAGTGCTTCCGACGTGTCTAGGCTGTGCAGGTTGGCCGTGATCAAATCGCCGAATCCGGCATCGCTGAGGTTCCGGGCGAGAAGGCCGCCGGTAAGGGTGTCGACCAGGCCCAATTGTAATTTCTTTTTTAACAACAACCCTCCGATGACTTCCGGTACAGTTTCTTTTTCCACGCCGTAAATCGCAACGCCAAGCCGACGCCGAACTTCGGCTTCAAGGGGCGCAATGAGGGTGTCGGCTTCCGTCTCGGTGTCGGCTTTAGCCGTGATCCGGACATCGGATTGACCCGCATGGGCTGCCAACCCGATGGTCGGGTTTTTCGTCGTCATCAAATCGCCGATGACCCGATCAACGTTGCTTTCGCCAACGGCACAGGTTCTCAAGATTCTAATCTTCGTGACCTTTGCCCCTCCCATTCTTTCAACCAGCAGCGGCATCACTTTTTTTCTCAGCATATACTCCAACTCACGCGGAACGCCGGGCAGAGAAATGACAATGCCGCGTCCCCGGATATCTTCACAAAGAAAACAGGGCGCTGTCCCAGCCGGGTTGGACAACGGCAGGGCGCCTTCCGGGATATACGCCTGGCGTTTATTGTTATCAGCCATTTTGCGGCCGAAGCTTCGAAAACGGGCTGCGATTTGCGCTTCCAGGTCAAGGCTGTAAATCAGTTTGCGGCCGGTTGCATTTGCCACCGCCTGGCGGGTCACGTCATCAACGGTCGGTCCGATTCCGCCTGAGGTTATGATCACATCTGAGCGATCCAAAGCAAGATCGAGTACTTCCGTGATCCGGGCTTCGTTGTCGCCGACAGTCGTTTTATAATAAAGATCAAGTCCGATGTCGCATAACGCTTTGGCAAATCTGTTTGCGTTGGTATCAACAATTTCCCCCAGCAGAAGCTCCGTTCCGATCATCACAATTTCTGCGTGCATTAAAGGCCTCCAAAATTGTTACCTGGTTCTTGCATGAAATAGTCAAAAACCACCCTGTAAAGGGTGGTTTGATGAATCCCCAAAAAGTGGGAAAGTTTGATATTTGTTTTCACCAGTCGGCAGAGAAGATGTTTTATTTTTTACCCGGCCCTGATGTCCAGATGCAGGCGAGTGCCGGTGGTGCCGTAATGGTGGCGACGCCGCAGGCATTCGAATATCCCATCGCAGGTCAACTCTGCAGTCCGAAGCGGAAGTCTTCCCCCGGACGGCGCAGACTGGGCAGCACAGCCTTCCAGGCGGCCGGTTCGTCCGGGACGATTGCAATCTCTAAAGACTCGGCCAGGGGAACAAAGTGACCGGTGGCGCAAGGGTCGACCGAGACCTTGAACTCGAAGGCCGATTCAGCGAAGGTCGGTAGCTTAAGACCGGGTGAGCCCTGGATAGTGTCACCGAAGACAAGGGTGATGGTCTCGCCTTTCTCCAGGTAGCCGCCGGTCACCCGTACGGTCAGGCATTTGTTGCGCGGTCTCGCGCTTATCCCGTAGGGACTCGCATCAAGGATGAGCTTGGAATCAATGGTTGAATTCATGTGGATTTAATCCTTTGGATGATAGCCTTATGTTTACAATATCGCAGACTGATACTCAAGCAGAAATAGTCATTACCGCCGGGCAATCCTCCAAATCACTACATTGTGTCATTAACCGCTTAATATTATATAAAATATTCAATTTTATCTTGACAATGTCCGCACGCTTAACATAATAAAATTTTCAAATAGATTGGTTATTAATCAAACATCATCTGCTATTCAGCAGCGGAATGTTGCACCGCATCGCTTTCTAACTGCTGGCCTCATTCAGAACCTCATTTGGAGATGAGTCTCATTTTGATCTGAAATTCACATAGCTTTTAGCCCATCAATTTATTATTTTCTTATTGTTCTGAAATCGAACTGATTTTTCTTTAAATTTAACCCAATCGTCGCGTAAAGATCCAACGGAGAATCCTCTCAAATTATGGAACGTACCCTGGGCTATGAAAGAACTCGGCTGGGCTTAAGATTGGGGCGATGATAGGTGACATTTGGGTCAGCTTGTGGCGCTTATAGGGACAAGCATTGGTGGATTGATTTGTTGGACATGGAGACTATCCAAATTTTGGATATTTCAGTTTTGAATTGCGCATTCCATTTATCAAGATTCTGAAAGCAGGTAACCGCCTGCCTTACATTATTGTGCGCTGTTGGTATCCTGATCATTTAGCAGACCAAGTTGGGAAAAAGGATTAAGTCTGATGGTCACAAAATAGTCACAATCGCTAAAACTAAAAAATCAGTAACCGTGTAAGTTACTGATTTAATCCAACGCTAAGCGCCCGGCGACGCCGGGGAGAATGGCAAAAGCTATGCTGTAGTATTTGACTTCTTTGTTCTCTCAGCGGTAACTGCATATGCCGGACCCGGTGGTTCCGTAGAGTCAATTCCAACACAGTATTCGAATCATTCGGAAACAATTGTCACCGGTCACTCACAGGGTAATCACGAATTGGATTGTACGGTCATCCGACCATGGGGTGGTGACTATGATGATCCAGCAGGTCCAGTTGGCACATATCCTGTGATCGTATGGACCAGGTTGG
>JBAVYC010001588.1:0-8311 GCA_049698595.1 Desulfobacterales bacterium
TTCCAGTTCCCGCCAATGTAAGAGGTTGAATTATGGAGAGCGCCAAGCAGAACTTACACCTAGTCGATATGAGTTCCCAGGTTAGCGATCTTAAAGAAGCAGACATCTCCCTCACAGTTTCCGCAGATCGGAAAATTCGTGCTCTGGGAAAAGGCAATCTTCTAACCGATCTTCGCAGGCCGTCTCAAATCGAAAATCTTCGCAAGCTATCTCGAATCGAAAAACTTCGCAAGCCGTCTCTGATTGCAAATCAGGAAACCGAGAAAAAGGTTGCTAAAGCCCAACTGATTAACAAATTGAATTTTATCAATTTCCAGGACGGTACGATCCTCATCAATTTAGTTCACAACCGATACGATAAGGAAATTACACTCAAAGCGACCCCCCAACCCTGCAACAGCGATCTTGTCGAATGCCGATGGGTTGATGGCAAAAACATCGGCAATATAATTCAATCCTACGAATTTCGCAATTTTCTGATCCCCAATGGTCAAAAATTGCTGAAAATCGTACCTGAATTGATCAGAATAGATGAAAAAGGCCTTAGTTTTAATCTGCCGGATAGCGGCACCGAAATCACTTCCCGTAAAGTCAGACGCTATGCATGCCAGGGCATATACGCACAGTTTATCCAAAATAGCTCTGTTTTTTCAGGCACGCTCATGGATTTCAACGGCTATTCGTTTAATGTGAAACTCAAGGCCGTCCCTCCTCAGACCTTCGAATGGTTGAATTCCGACCACACGGCCAACATCATCCTGTCGGATGGCGCAGTTACAATTTACTCGGGTGAATGCAAAATTATCCGATACTTTCAGGGCCCTGACACCAGAAATTACATCCTCAAGCCGATAAAGCAGGAAATCCAGCGTTTCAAGCAAAAAGAATATCGCAGCGAGCGATATAAACTAACGCCTTCGCCGAATATAACATTCCGACATCCTTTTACCAAAAAGAGGGTTGACCTCAAGGTTGTGGACCTGTCCGGTTCCGGATTTTCAGTGGAAGAAGACGAACGCAAAACGGCCCTGCTGCCCGGTATGGTTTTACCCGAGCTGTCACTTAACTTCTCAGACAACTACAAAATTAGATGCAGCGCCCAGGTTGTTTTTCGCAAACCGGTTGTTGAGTCGAACGGCGATAAGTGGATTAAAAGCGGCGTGGCTCTGCTGGATATGGATATTCAGGATCATTTGAAACTCATCGCTTTGCTGCATCAGACCAAGAATAAAAATTCTTATATTTGCAACCAGGTGGATCTCGATGCTTTGTGGAATTTCTTTTTTGAGACCGGATTTATTTACCCCGATAAATATGCCGTAATACAGAAAAATAAAAAACTGATTAAAGAAACGTATGCCAAGATCTACACCCGTAACCCTCACATTGCCAGGCACTTCATCTATCAGGATAAAGGAACCATCTATGGTCACATGGCCATGATTCGTTTTTATGAAAACGCCTGGATGATTCATCACCATGCTGCCAGAAAATCCAGTGCAAACAAGGCCGGTCTAATTGTACTGGATCAAATCGGTCGTATGATAAACGACTCCCACCGCCTCTATTCCCTCCACATGGATTATGTGCTCTGTTATTATCGCCCGGATAACAAATTTCCCAGCCGAGTCTTCGGCGGTGCCGTCAAAAGCATAAAAGATCCCAAGGGCTGCTCGCTGGACGGCTTTGCTTGTTTCCAGGTCGACAACCGAAGCCGGTCGATCCCGGATCTGCCGGACAGCTGGCGGATATCCGAAATCCAACCCGAAGATCTTCAGGAACTGGCAGACTTTTACGAACACACATCAGGCGGGCTGATGTTGGAAGCCATGGATTTGAAGCCGGAAAAAATGAACGGCAATGATCTCAGCAACCAATATCATCAACTGGGTTTAATCAGAGCGCGCCATCTTTACTCCTTGAAAAAAAACGGGCAACTTAAAGCGGTTTTAGTGGCCAACCTGTCTGATATCGGCTTAAATCTTTCCGATATCACCAACTGTGTCAAAGTATTCGTGACGAATAAAGCAGAATTTAGTGCCGATATCTTACAGGCGGCCATCTCAAGGGTGGCGGACATTACCGGGAAAGAAGACTTCCCCACGCTGCTTTATCCGGCAGCCTTTGCGGACGAACAGAAAATATCATATGAAAAAATATACAATCTCTGGGTCCTCAATCTGCAATATTCAGATCCATACTTCAAGTATTTGGGACGTCTGTTGAGGTTTATTTAGGGCTTTACGCCCCGGCAGGCAATCAGCGGCGTGTAGGTGAATATTCTCGGATCACGGAAGAAGATCTTGAACTCTTCCATAAATGCGTCAAAATCCCCACCGTATTCTTCAAAGGGATAGCCCGAATTTCTCCCGGCAATCTCTGCTTTTTTGACCCAATTGAATTTTTCATTCTCTTTTAACCCGCCAAAGATTAAATTATGAGGGCTAAGATTAACATCGATGTCCTTGAAGCCTAAATCATAAAGAAAAGAGTACAGTTTTAGGCCCACATAGGGATCAAAATTGCAATCTTTTTCAAGACATTCCATCAGGCCGGCAATGGCCCGCTCCAGTCGTTTCGGCAGACCGAAATGACGCAGGCAGTTGCAATCCAGATCAATCAGGCATAGGATACCGCCGGGGTTGAGATTTCTGGAAATATTTTTCGCGATATCAAAACTTTCTTTAAGAAAATATTCCAGCACAAAACGAACCCAGATAAAATCAAAGCGCCCCAGATCATCAAGAGGCTCGCGGATGTCGGCAGCAACGTACTCGATGCCCTCGTCGTTGTAATGTGTTTTGGCATACTCGATCCGCTGCCCGGCGATATCGACACCGATGGTTTGGCCCTTTGGCTGAGCCAGCCTGTTTAAATGGAAAGTGGTTTTACCCGCACCACAACCTATGTCGGCAATGCGCATGCCGGGTTTAAGGCCGGCCCACAACGCTTGCTTTTGAGCTGTTTTAACGTCGGTCTTGACATCCAGTCGCAGCGCCTCCTGGTCACCTTCCATCAAATATCCGTCACGGTCCTTCATGGGGTCTCCCCGTATTCGTCGGCACTAATTTTTTATGTTTTGAGGTATGGGATCATAACTGTTCGAATTATTTTGAAATTTATTACATGGTAGTCAATATGTCAATCTAATATATCTATTAGTAGGGAAATTCTCTGTAGAAAATGACAAGTATATTATATTCTTGAAACTACTGCTTGAAAATATTAAAGTCCCCTGTTAAGGCATGATTGTCGGTTCATTCAGGTCGATAAACCTTAATCCGGACGAACCGGAATTGAAAATATTCATTCGTTACAAGATGGCGAAAATATCCCAATATTATTTTTGCCGTAAAATGCGCAAAAATAAATCAAAAGCGCCTAAGGAGCAAAAATTATGACGGATCATTTTGACAATGATAACCATGATGAAAATGAAAAGAGCTTTGCCGAGATGCTCGAAGCTTACAGTCCCGGGCCCGATGCCGAAGTTGGAATTGGCGATAAAATCCGTGGGAAAATTGTTTCTATCGGCAGGGACTCTGTATTTATCGATACGGGCACCAAGATTGACGGCGTGGTGGACAAGGGCGAATTGCTCGATAAGGATGGACAGTTGGCGCTCCAAGAAGGTGACATACTGGAGCTGTATATTGTGGCGCTGTCTGAAGAAGAGATCAAATTGTCCAAAGCGGTATCGGGTATTGGTGGGCTGCACATGTTAAGCGAGGCCTATGCAAAGGCCGTACCTGTGGAGGGCAAAATTCTGGAAACGTGCAAGGGCGGTTTGCGCGTTGAAGTTTTGCAGCGCAAAACCTTTTGTCCGATAAGTCAAGTGGCCCTTGATTATGTAGAGGATCCCGCGGATTTTGTGGGCAAAACCTTTGATTTTTTAATTACGACTTTTGAAGAAAACGGTAGAAATATCGTCGTTTCCAGACGGGCGCTGCTCGCCCGGGAACAGGAAAAGGCGAGAAAAGCATTTTATGAAACTCTGAGTATCGGCAACATCATGAACGGCACTGTTTCCAGGATAATGCCCTACGGTGCATTTGTAAAGCTGTCTGAAGGGGTGGAAGGAATGGTCCATGTGTCGGAGCTGAGCTGGTCAAAAATAGCGCAACCCGAAACCCTTGTCAAAGTGGCAGATGTCGTGCAGGTTAAAGTCATCAACATCGAACCCGATAAAAAGCGCGGACTTCTGAAAATCGGCTTGTCGATGAAACAACTCCATGAGGATCCCTGGGAGAGCGCCGGTGAGAATTTTCATGAGGGGCAGAAAATTTTGGGGACCGTCACCCGCTGCACAAATTTCGGTGCTTTTGTGGAAGTTGCCGCCGGTATTGAAGGCTTGGTCCATATCAGTGAAATGAGCTATAAAAAGCGGGTTTTAAAGCCTGAAGACGAGGTTGCCGTCGGTGAGACCGTGTCGGTTCTGATCAAGGAAGTTGATCTTGAAAAAAGGCGTTTATCGTTGAGTATCAGAGACGCCGAAGGTGATCCCTGGATCGATGTTACAGAAAAATACGCGGCCGGCCAGGCCCTTGAAGGTATTTTGGAAAAGAAAGAAAGCTTCGGGTACTTTGTCACTTTGGAGCCCGGTATCACCGGACTTCTGCCGAAGTCGAATATTCGCAGGCTCAGTGAACCGGCCGTCGTAGAAAAGCTGAAGGAGGGCGCTTCAATACCGGTTCTTATCGAAAACATAAATCCGGCGGAAAGGAAAATTACCCTGGCACCCGGCAACGCGGCCGATGAGCAAAATTGGCAGACCTTTGCCGACAGTTCGAAGTCTTCGATGGGGTCTTTAGGCGAGAAACTACAGCATGCCCTATCCAAGAAAAAGAGCGATTGATTGGAACTTACCCTACTTTACCTTTTCCGTGAAGGACAGTGTCAATTCAGCTACTGCTATCTGATCTGCCGCTGTAATGAGAAACCGACGTGATGAACATCATTGAAGCAAAGCAAGTGACCAAAACCTATACGGTAGAACACCGGGAGATCCGCGTACTGGACAATGTGTCGCTGACTGTAGCCGAGAGTGAATTTTTAGTTGTGGAGGGAAGCAGCGGCAGCGGCAAAACGACCCTGCTGAGCCTGCTCTCGGGACTGGACAAACCGACATCCGGGCAAGTTTTTTTGCAGAAAAGGGATATCACCAATAAATCCGAAGATGATCTGGCACAACTGCGAAAAGATATGATCGGCTTTGTATTCCAATCTTTTCATCTGATACCTTCGTTGACCGCGATAGAAAACATTATGTTTCCGGCCGAACTCAAACGCGACCCGGCGGCCCGGGAAAAAGCAAAAATACTGCTGCAGCGGATGGGGCTTGACAAAAGAAGCGGCAATTATCCGCATCAGCTTTCGGGTGGCGAGATGCAACGGGTGGCCATGTGCCGGGCATTGATCAACAATCCGCAGATAATCTTTGCGGATGAGCCCACCGGCAACCTGGATTCAGAAAACGGTCGTGCCATCCTTGATTTGTTGCTTGAATATCAGAAGGAATCCCGCACTACCCTGGTATTGGTGACCCATAGCATCGAGATCGCCAAGATGGCGGATCGGATGATCTTTCTGCAGGACGGCCGAATTGTATCAGGGTGATGAGAGTGAAAAACAGCTATCTACATATCCATTTCATCGGACGTCAGATGATCCGGTCGCGAAGGCAGGCCGTTGTTTTTGTGCTGTGCGTGGCCCTGTCTATTGTGACCCTCATTTCTTTAAACGGTTTTTCGGCGAGTGTACGAACTTCCATGCAAAAAGATGCGAAAAAACTGCATGCGGCAGATATCATCATTCACTCGCACTACGATTTTTCAGCGGCGGTCATCAACGCCGTCGCCCGGCTCGAGGCCGGCAACAAAATTACGGGCACTCGGGTCTGGGAATTTTATTCGATGGTGCGCCCTCAAAACAACCAAGGATCTTTGCTGGCGAAGCTCAAAGTGGTTGAAGCGGGCTATCCTTTTTACGGCGAAGTGACGCTGAAATCAGGTCGGAATTTCAGCAGTGTTCTTCAAAAAAGCAGCATCATTGTGGCCCCGGCCCTGTTAGACCGGCTCAAACTTGATCTGGGTGCCCAATTGCACGTGGGCAATGCCACCCTGAAAATCAGCGATGTTGTGCTTGCGGAACCGGACCAGCCGGTGAATTTTTTTTTTCTGGGGCCCCGGATTTTTATTTCCGCCGGTGATCTTAGCCGGCTGGACCTCCTGAAAAAAAGAAGCAGGGTAAGTTACAGCTATTTAATCAAAGTCTTTGATGAGCGCCAAATCGATGCGATTGCCGACCGGCTGCGGGCCGTTGCCGATGAAGAGCTGGAACGGGTGGATACTTCTCGCACGGCCAGATCCGGTGTTAAACGCTTTTTCGACAACTTACTATTTTTTCTGAGTCTCATCGGGATTTTTACCCTGCTGCTGGCCGGAGTCGGTATCCGTAGCGCCCTGGTCGCTTTTCTAAAAGAAAATGAAAAAACCATCGCGATCATGAAAACCATCGGTGCCACAAGCCGGTTCTTCACCCGCCATTACATTGTGATTCTCTCTATTCTCGGTTTAGGGGGAACGATGCTGGGACTTTTCGCAGGAGTATTTCTTCAAAATGCCTTGAATGTCCTTTTTGTCGGATTTGTGCCACCCAATGTGCAGCTGCAAATTTCCTGGCAAGCGGTTGGCCAGGGAATCGGCCTGGGCGTAGTTGTGGTGGGGCTGTATTCCTTTTTGCCGCTTTTTCAACTGAAAGACATCAAACCGGTGGCTGTATTCAGAAAAGAAACCATCCCTGCCCAAAAAGGGTGGCCCTATTACTTGATTACAGTTTTACTTTTTACCTTTTTTCTGATGCTGGTATTCTGGCAAGTGCAAGACATTAAGACCGGCCTGTATTTTGTCGGCGGTGTCATCCTGCTGATTATCATCACCACTCTTTTAGCCGGAGCTGTGCTGCATATCCTGAAGCGATTGAAGGTAAAATTTTTGATTATTCGTCAGGCCATCAAAGGTTTGTACCGGCCGAAAAACGCGACCAAACCCATAATTATTACCTTGACGGCCTCGCTGTCAGTCATTTTTTCAATTTATCAAATCGAACAGAATCTGGATGCCGCCTTTATCCAATCTTATCCTGCGAATGCGCCCAATCTTTTTTTTCTGGACATCCTGCCCACCCAAATGGAGGCGTTTGCGGATACGCTAGGTATGAAGGTCCAATATTATCCGATCATCAGAGCCAGGATTCTGACCATAAACGGTGAAAAAATTAACCGCCAAAAAGAGCGCCAGCGGCGCAGCGATAATCTTGCCAGAACATTTAACCTGACCTATCGCAACTACCTGCTGGAAGACGAAAAAATTGTTAAAGGCAATCGCCTTCACAACGAAGACTGGGGAGATTTGCAGGTTTCAGTGATGGACACGGTGGCTGAAATCAAAGATATGGATATCGGTGATCGCATTACTTTCAACATTCAGGGCGTTCCGCTGCAGGTCAGGATATCCAGTATTCGCACCAGAACCCGGGAATCGATTCGGCCGTTTTTTTATTTTGTATTTCCGGAAAAAACTTTGCGGGATGCCCCCCAAAGCATATTTACAGCCGTAAAAGTTCCCAGGAATCGGATACCGCTAATTCAAACCAAAATCGCGTCAAAATTTCCCAATATCAGTGCGATTGATGTTACCGAAAGCCTTAAGATTTTCACCTATGTGATGGGTAAGCTGTCATTAATTGTTCGTTTTTTTGCTTTATTCAGCATGGTTGCCGGTATATTGATCATTCTTTCCTCTGTTTTAGCCACCCGATTTGCCAGAATCCAAGAGGCGGTTTATTATAAAATTCTGGGGGCCAAAAGTGCTTTTGTGGTTGCCGTGTTTACCCTTGAGAATCTTTTTTTGGGTCTGGTAAGCGCCGCTTTGGCTCTGGGGCTCTCCCAAACGTGCAGTTGGATAATCTGTTCAAAAGTGTTCAATATTTCATTCTCGCCGTTTCTGTTGGAAAGCTTTTATTTAATTGCCGCAACGGTTCTGCTGATTGTCGCTGTTGGATTACTGCCTTCTATTTCCATTCTGCGCCAAAAACCGGTTATTTTTCTGAGAAATCAAAGCCAGGAATGAGGCTATAGAATGACGAAGGACGAGCATCGCCTGAAAAAACGGCCAGTCTGATCGGAAAAGAAACTTTTGGGGCTCGGTTCCTAAATCGGCCGTTGTTGGGTTTCGCAATTCGCAATAACACCGGCAAAATGTAGGTTGGGTTGAGTGCAACGAAACCCAACAAAGCCTGGAGTAGGCTCAAC
>JBAVYC010001589.1:0-1514 GCA_049698595.1 Desulfobacterales bacterium
GGTTTAACTCGTATATTGGTGTGGCCATCGTTCTAAATGCCCTGGGCGAAGAAGGCGTTCAGCATTTCGTTATTTTGATCGGTATGATAATTCCCGTCATCAATGTGCTGTGTGTCTCAACTCTGGCATGGTTCTCCGAAAAGCACATGTTGCCGACAAAACGCCTGGTTCAAACCACCAAGGCTTTGATATCCAACCCCCTGATACTGGCCTGCATCGGTGGCATCCTGTATTCCAATTTGTGGCATGGTTTTCCGCCTTTTATTGACAATGCGTTGAGACTGTCTTCGGCAGTCGCCCTGCCCCTGGCCATGCTTTCGATCGGCGGCGCACTCACTTTAAGTACAGTCAGGGGCCATTTTAAAATGTCCCTGATCTCATCCGTGTTTAAGCTGCTGGTACTCCCGGCTACCGGCTATTTATTTTTGATGTTGTTCGGGGTTTCCGGGCTGGTCCTCAAGGTCGGCCTGATTTATTTTGCTTTGCCGACATCGCCGGCGCTGTATATCCTTGCCTCCCAACTAAACAGTGACACGGATCTGGCATCGGCGTCAGTCGCCCTGTCAACCATATTGTCGTTTTTTTCATTGTCCATCGCTTTGCTTATGTAAATTTATCCCTTATCCTCATCTATTTGATCGTATTATGATTTTCTCAGCGATCTTTGCGGTCTCTGCGGTGAACTATTACGAATGATCAAAAATTTTAAAATCATCATTGAATACGACGGTACATGCTACCATGGCTGGCAGCGGCAAAAAAAAGATGCCACTATCCAGGGTGAAATTGAAAAGGCGCTTTGGATCATGACCACCAAAAGCGTTGTCCTTAACGGTTCGGGCAGGACGGATGCCGGCGTGCATGCCCTCGGTCAGGCAGCTAATTTCCGCTGTGACACGGATCTGGAACCCGGAATCTTCCTGAAAGGTTTAAACAGTCTGTTGCCGGAGGATATTGTCATTCGGGATTGCCGGCAGGTCGATGATACGTTTCATGCGCGCTATGACGTTAAAAGCAAGATCTATCATTACAAAATATTCAACCACCCGGTGCCGTCTGCGTTCAAGCGTCTATACGTCTGGTCTATCCGTAAACAGCTTAACACCATGGATATGCGATCCGCAATTTCGGATATCATCGGCCGATATGACTTCAAGGCCTTCGAAGGCGTCGGCAGCCCTAGAACGCACACCACCCGGCATGTCATGGCAGCCGATCTGGTCGAATCGGATAACCGCTTGCTCACCTTCCGGATAGAGGCGGATGGATTTTTACGGTTTATGGTGCGTAATATCGTCGGAACGTTGGTGGATGTGGGGCTTGGTAAAACGTCGCCGGCTGAATTTAAACAGATCCTGAAATCAAGGGATCGTACCAAGGCCGGGGCCACGGCACCTGCGCGCGGACTTTGTTTGATGGAAGTTAAGTATTAGTTTTACTTTGCCACATCAATTTTCCATTAACCCTTTTTTATAACAGCATGATTTGGACATGGTCTAATCCAGGAATCGGGG
>JBAVYC010001590.1:0-3920 GCA_049698595.1 Desulfobacterales bacterium
GGCTTCAGCAGGGCAGCAACAGGCAGATGGCGCCGGAGGATCGGAGGATCAACCGGGTGGTGGGGCAGCCCCCGAGGAAGACGTTGTTGATGCGGATTTTGTAGAGGTGAAAGAAGACGACAAAAAATAATCCTGTTTAGGAAAAGTTAAAATCCCGCGCCATTTGCCATGGAGCGGGATTTTTTAAGGAGCCAACCAATGGAAGTCAATAAAGTTCTGTGGCCTACCGATTTTTCAAGCAGTGCCGAAAAAGCGCTGCCTTATGTATCCGACCTGACCCAAAAATATCAGGCCGAAATTCATGTCCTGTATGTCATCGAAGATATTGCCCATCACGAATCGTGGTATGGAGACTTTGACAGAGCGCGCGTCGACAAACTTATGGAACGAGCAAATAAAATGGCGCATGAGCGTCTGAGTCAGGTCTGTGAAAAATACCTGGATGGGTGTCCCTTGTATATCAAGCATGTTGCCATCGGTGACCCGGCCCAGGAAATTTTGAAGTTGATTGACAAAGAAGGCGTTGACATGGTGGTGATGGCCAGCCAGGGTGCCAAAGGGAATTTTCGTTTCGGCAGCGTTACCGAAAAAGTGCTAAAAAATTCGAAGGTCCCGGTGACGACGATTCCGGTGGATTAAGGATTGAAGGTTAAAGGTCAAAGGCTAAAGGAAAAAGGTAAAAGGTTAAAAAAAATATGGTTTCATTTACTTTTTTTCAGATAGCCCCTTTTTGTTTTAATGGGGCCACTAAGGATCTGAACTTAATCTGGTTGCCCGCTTCCAAACTTCAAGATCTTGAAATTTCATCATTACAACTCCACCATCTTGATTTATCAGATATTCATACCTTATAACCTTTAACCTTTTTCCTTTAACCTTACTCCTTTCACCTATTTTTCATCAATCTCCCATCTTCTCACCTTCTTAACTTCCCAACTTCTATCTTTAAGCCTTCCCATCTTCCCTCATCCTCCGCTTTTCATCCCTCGTCCCTCTCGTCCATCATCCCTCGCCCTTCGTCTCTCACCCTCCCGATGTCTGCGCAAAGGCCGTATTGCTATATAGATACTCCATCTTTTCCTTATGCTTCAATTCCTCGTTGGCCATCTTCAGCAGCATCGTTTTCAATTCACTAGCGGCGTGCATCCCGGCGAGTTCAGTGTAAAACAGATGCGACCGGGCTTCCCGGTGGGATGCGATCAAATAAACATCTTCGCGGCTCGAATCGCTGTCGATTTCCGGCTCTTCCAGATATTCAGCGATTTTGTAATCGACGACATCAGCCATCCTGAGCGAATCGGAACCATAATTTCCCGCCCGGTAGCCGACCAAAAACGCTTTGTGCTTTATTTCTTCTTTGGCAATATACTCGACGGTTTCCCGCACACTCGCATCTTGCACCTTATGGTGGATATCCATATAGAAGTCATAAGCATCATCTTCTCTTTGAATCGCCATATCAATAATTTCAGCAATCGTTTTTTCCATGTTCAGCCTCCTTTTAAAATACTGGGTTTTGTTGTAACGTAAAACAGGACTTATTAAAATGCAACCTAATACATCCCGCCAACCACGATGTTCAAGAATCCCGGCCGGGCAGGCCGGATAAATAGGATATTAAAAAGAGAGGAATCTATCGATGAACCAAAAAATCGAAATGATAACTGCGATATTGGAAGCTTTCGAAGACGGCATTTACGTCATGAATCAGGATCTCAAGGTTGAATACATGAACAGTGCCATGATTGCCGATTTTGGTGACGGCATCGGCAAGCCATGCCACCAGTTGCTCAATCAAACTGAAGCCAAATGTCCCTGGTGTCAGTCAGATGAGGTGTTTAAGGGTAAAACCGTCCGGCGCGAGATATATGTTCCTTTGGTCGACAAAACGTATTCTTTAATCGAAATACCTTTCGAAAATACAGATAAAACCCTGTCGAAGCTTAGTATTTATCGTGACATCACCAAAAGAAAAAAACAGGAAGAAATGCTGTGGGCCTCGGAAGAAGAGTTTAAAACCCTTTTCGAGCACATCGCGACCGGTGTTTTCATCAGCAGCAAGCAAGGCAAATTTTTAAACGCCAACCAGGCGCTGCTCGACATGCTGGGATATGAGAGCAAAGAGGAGTTTCTGAATATTGACCTTCCGACAGATCTGTACGTAAGGCCGGAGGACCGGCGCACTTTCCAGGAAATGATGGAACGCGATGGCCGTGTCATCGACTACGAGGTTGAGTTCAAACGCAAGGACGGCAGCACCATTCCAATTTCGTTAACCGGTCACGCGCGCTACGATCATCAGGGCCAAGTGATCGGATATGAAGGACTGAATGTCGATCTGACCCAGAGAAAATTAATGGAAAAGGAACTGAAAGAAGCCTATGATTTTATGAATAAAATTGTGCAGAGTTCACCCAATCCCACGATGGCAACGGATTTGAAAGGCAATATCATAATCTGGAACCGGGCCGCGGCGGAGACCCTCGGGTACGAAGCCGGCGAAGTTATCGGTAAAATGAATATTGACAAAATATACCCCGAAGACATGGCTCGCAAGGTCATGCAAATGTTGCGCAGCGATAAATACGGGGGCGTCGGCCGACTGAAGGCTTACCCGATGGTATATGTCCGCAGGGATGGCGAGGTGGTTGAAGGAACCCTTTCGGCGGCCACGATCTATGATGCCAACGGAACCGAAATTGCGACGGTGGGCTCTTTTGTCGATCTGAGAGAACGCCTGGAAATGGAGCGCGCCTTGCGCCGCACCCAGGAGCAATTGCTGCAATCCGAAAAGCTGGCGGCTATGGGTCGTTTAACCTCCCAGATCGCCCATGAATTGAACAACCCCCTGTATGGAATTATGAACACCCTGGAATTGTTGAAAACCGAAGTTTCACCCCAGAGCAAGCGGCGCAAAATCCTGGAAATGGCGCTTTCCGAAACCGTAAGGCTCAGCGATTTACTGCGTAAAATGCTGTCTTTTTCCAAACCGGATCAGGAGCAACGGCAGCCGGTCGATATCAACACGGTCATCGATGAAATCTTGCTGCTGCATGAAAAACAGTTGAAAGAAAACGATATTAACATCACCGCGACCTACGCCGACGGATTAGACCAGGTGAATGCATCCAAAGACCAGCTGCGCCAGGTTTTTTTGAATATCGTGGCAAACGGCCGCGATGCCATGCCCAACGGCGGAACCCTGACGGTGACCACCAGCGGTGACGCTGAAAATGTCATCATTGAGATATCAGATACCGGTATCGGTATTAAGGAAGCGCATTTGGACAAAATATTTGACAGTTTCTTCACCACCAAAGAGGAGATCAAGGGCGTCGGTTTGGGTCTCTCGGTTTGTTACGGGTTTATCAAGGATCATGGCGGGGACATTGTCGTTAAAAGCCAGGAGGGAACCGGCACCACGTTTACCATAACCTTACCGGTTTTTTCCGACAAGATGAATGGTATAATTGACCATGAAAACCGCTAAATCACCTTAAAACAAAAATAATGTTGCAGGTTGTGGTTGGTCTTTAGCGAGTTGTAAGTGGTTTGTTGCGGGTTGTGGGTTAATTGAGCTACTCAACAAATCAACTTATTCAACTAAATCAATCAGTCAACCTATTTGGCTGTTCACCTAATTTTTCACCTTTAGCCTTTCATCTTTTTCCTTTCACCTCTCACTTTTTCCTTCCCAACATCCCAACTTCCCAGCTTCCCTTTGATCTTTATCCTTTATCCTTTGACCTTTACCCTTTATCCTTTATCCTTTTAATATAAATCTATAATAAACATAAAAACCATAATTTTTTTATTTAGCTTATATACTGCATTTTTAATTTATATCGTAATATTAGATAGATAAAAAAATTTATCGGAAATAGAAAAAAATTATTGACAAACTATTTTAATCATAATAA
>JBAVYC010001591.1:0-1619 GCA_049698595.1 Desulfobacterales bacterium
ATGTAAATCCATATTTACGACCACTTAACCAATCAGCTGATCAACCAATAAATAATATCTGTGGTTAGAGAATGTTAGCTATTTTTTAATAGTGATTAACTTTTTTTCTTCCTCGCTTCCTCATCCCGCAGGACTTTCCTTAAAATCTTGCCCACTGCCGATTTGGGAAGCTCTTTGCGAAACTCGACGGTTTTGGGCGATTTGTATGCCGCCAGCTTTTCTCTGCAAAAACCGATGATTTCTTCCTCGGTCAAGGTTTCACCTTCCTTGGGGACCACGAAGGCCTTAACCGTCTCTCCTCTATATTCATCCGCAACCCCCACGGCCACGGCATCGGCAACTTTCGGGTGCCGGTAGAGCACTTCGTCGATTTCACGGGGATAGACATTGTATCCGCCGGCAATAATCATGTCCTTTTTACGGTCCACGATGGCAAAGTAATCATCCTCATCCTGAACGACGATGTCACCGGTGTAAAGCCATCCGTCTTTCATCTGGCCGTCGGTCTCTGCGGGATTGTTCCAGTACGCTTTCATGATCAGCGGGCTGCGGATGATCAATTCTCCCGGCTGCCCCTGAGGCACATCTTCCTCACCGACCTCTATATCGACGACTCTGACATCCGTATCCGGAAAGGGGATGCCGATGCTGCCGGCCTTGCTCATCCCCAGAATCGGGTTGGCGATGCCGAGAGAGGTCGTCTCACTCATGCCCCAGCCCTCACCGTAGTTGATGCCCATATCCCGTGCCTGATCGATCAGTTCCAGCGGCATGGGACCACCGCCGCTGTTGAACAATCCCAACCTTTTTCCCAGTTCCAGCTCCCCGGCCTTGGGATGATTGATCACGGCATTGATCATGGTGGGAACTGCCGGAAAAAAAGTGATCTTCTCGTAATTTCCCAGGGTCCCCATGAATTCCTCGAGTTCAAACCGCGGCACCAGAATCTGGGTGGCACAATTGAACATGCCCCAGTTTAATACCACGATGGTGCCGTAAACATGGAAAAAGGGCAGGACGGACATAACCATACGTTTTTCCGGAGGTGTCAGGTCCGTAAATGCCGCCCCCCATAGGGAGCACTGCATCGTGGCGGCAACCAGGTTCGCGTGGGTCAGAACCGCCCCTTTGGGCAAACCGGTGGTCCCGCCGGTGAACTGAATCAGGGCCGGGTCATCCTGGAAAATGTCAATCCGGGGCAGCCGGGTGCCGGCAGCATTTTCCATCAGTTGTGAGAAATGATGCCACCCCTCTTCCAGCTCCAATTCCTCGGAAGTGCTCTGTCCGAATCCTTCGATGTAGTCGGTCACCCGGGTGACGACAACCCGGGCGATATCCACTTCCTGACACAGCGGTCGGATATTCGTCAACATCATATCGAAGGTAAAAAGGGTGGAAACACCCGTATCGGAGGTCAGCGCTTTCAATTCATCCACCGTATACATAGGGTTCAGGTTAACTACGACGGCCCCCAGATTCAAAGCGGCATAATAGGCAATGATATACTGGGGACAATTCGGCAGGTGAACCCCGATGCGGTCGCCTTTTTTAACACCCATCTCCCCCAGGGCATTGGCCATCCGCAGGATCTGCTGTTTAAGGTCCCAGAAGGTTATTTC
>JBAVYC010001592.1:0-2555 GCA_049698595.1 Desulfobacterales bacterium
GACACCTGTCTACGATCCCGTCTGAAGCGAAGCGTAAGCGGGGAAACCTTACGTCCTCACAACATGTTGTCAGAAAAGACTCGTTAAAGGCCTAATACGCCTTATATGGCCTGATGAAGGTTTTCATATTTACATCCTCCCTAAAAATTCTCGCCTGTTCTTGGGCGGATTCGAGGGTTGGATGATCTCCGATCCGGACCGTATACCATAGCCGGCCTTGGGAATCCGGGATCTGGACGGTTCGCGCTGAATAACCTTTGGCCTTCAACCAGCCGATCAATTCTTCCGCATTTTCTGTCCGGCGAAAAGCTCCAACTTGCACGGAGTGGGTCATCCTAGGAGAAGATCTTAGTTCAGGTGCGGGGCTATCAGAGGGAGGGGCAGGAGTCTCGGCGGGCGCAACCGGCGGGTCAGCTTGAATAGGTTCTATTGCTAGATCCTCTTTTATTACAGGTGACTCAGGATTCACCCGCGAGGGTAGCACCGATCTATCAGGAATTTCCGTTGTCTGCCCTGTGGCCGGCGGGATTTTTTCCGTAATGATCTCTTTAGAAAAATTGTCATCGCTATCGTATCTAAAATATACAGCCATCGCCATCACGATTATGAGGCAGCATATTGCTGCAAGAGATCCAGGCAGCCACCGATTGCGGGATTTTGTTTGCTCAGATTCAGCACGCTCGTTTAAATAACGGATAGCCGCCCTTGCGATGCCGATTTCGATAAATTTGAGTTTCCGCTGATAGGCAATGCCGAGAGCCTGGGTGCAGGCGACGTTAATATTTCGAGGTATTCCCCGGGAGTACTTGAAAATGCGGCGAACAGCTTTCCGGTCGAACCTTATGGGCGGTCCCTTGGAGGCAATCGTTAGACGATGCTGAATGTAGCCAGCTGTCTCATCATGGGTAAGCGGACCGATGCAGTAACCGACGGAAACGCGCTGCCCGATCTGGCGCAATTCATTTGAATTGAGCATCTCAGAAAGCACTGGTTCGCCAATCAGCACGAGCTGGAGCAATTTATCCTTTGAAGTTTCCAGGTTCGATATCAATCGAACTTGCTCAAGAACTTCACGGTTCAGCTTGTGCGCATCATCAATGAAAACGGCCACCTTTTTCCCCTCGAGTTTTTTCTGAATGAGAAATTCATTGAGCGCATCGGCGAGATCCTTAATCCTCTCGGTGGCAGAGCGAATTTTGAACTCAGCAGTGATATACAGCAATAGTTTTTGGGGGTCCGAAGTCGATCTGTCGATATAAGCCGTTTCGACATTTCGATCCAGTCCTTCAAGAAAACTTCGACATACGGTTGTTTTCCCGACACCGTGTTCCCCGGTAATAACAATAAACCCTTCACCTTCTGATACCGCATAAGTCAGATGGGCGTTGGCTTCTTCATGATGGCGGCCCAGATAGAGATAAGCCGGGTCAATGGTAAGATTGAAGGGATTTTCTTTGAAGTTAAAGTAGGGTAAGAACATCGACAATATTTTTCTTGTTGAAACCGGATATCAAACCATGGGGGAACAGACGTCTAACACGGGCAAGCCAGAAATAACAAAAAACAAGCACCAAATTGCAAATAAATTCCAAATTACAATATCCAAATCTCAAATAAGATCAACCGCCAATTGTTTGGTATTTTAAATTTTGGTCATTGTTATTTGTTTGTTATTTGTGTTTTGTTATTTGAAATTTTTTATTACTGAAACCCGAACACTGACACATGTCTACGATCCCGTCTGAAGCGAAGCGTAAACGGGGAAACCTTCATTTTCTGACAACATGCTGTCAGAAAAATGTCCCTGAGGACCTAATTAACGGCCCCAACCGAAAAGGCCAGCAGAAACTGCCCGAAATAGTAAAGCGGCAGACCGATGAGGCGGTTTTTAAATTCTGTCTTTAAGAAGCGGTCACGTGCCACGAACAAATCGGAAACATAAAAGCTCAAAGCACCGCCGAATACCATTAACCTGCCCGAAAGTTCCACCCCGGCATCACAGAGCACCGTCCAGCCCCCGACAAGCATGACGGTAATCACGACAATATACGCAATAACCGGTCTCAGCATGGGACCCAGATAAGGCCTCAGCCAGAAAAACACACTACCGCTGGCAACCAGGCCGATGCCCACACCAATCCAGGACCAATGCGATAAATCTGTTAGATAAAAGAAGCATCCCACATAAAATATGTGTCCCAGCAGAAAAGATACCAGGCCGAATAGAAACATTTTCTCCCGGGGCAGGGCTAGAAAAACATCCCCGCCCAGGCAGAAAATCAAGCCAATCAGCAGTATATAAAAATATCCGGCAATAGGACGGGATTGGACCAGCACGGTGAAGATAAAAAGGCCCGAAAGAACCGTCTTGGCGGCCAGCTTTCCTCTCTGATTCCCATTTTTTTCAAAAAACAGGAGACCGGCAAGCAGCAAGATCGCCAAAATGATGATCAGTGTGTTCACCATGGATCAGGTATTACCCCAATATTCCAAGGGCAAACCCCATATTGGTTTTAAAGATGAACGTCGAACATCGAACGTCCAACGTTGAACAT
>JBAVYC010001593.1:0-8982 GCA_049698595.1 Desulfobacterales bacterium
ATGCAATGCCGCGAAAAGATCTATCAAATAGGTGCAAACGAGACGAGAAACCGGACCTTTAGAGCCTTTGAGAGAGCCGGTCTGATTTCAGAAAAAGTGGAATAATGCGATTGTCCATTTATCAAAATATAAAATATAAATCATATCAAACAAATAACTATCAATCATCCTCTTGCCGGTTAGTAAAAACGGCGGAACAAATCATTGTTTCACGGCGGCAAATTGGAGATGCTAATTTACAGATGTTGGCTTCAATCCAACCCTAAGTACGGTGAGAAGCCTTCAAGTGAGGTGCGGGTCAATGAATTCAAGGTATATGTTTTCACTCATCGCTGTTATCGTGCTGTTTTTGATTGCCTGGGCCGGCGCGGCGGTCGGACTGCAATTTGTTTTCGGAATCATTATCCCATATCTGGCATTGATAACTTTTTTGGTGGGTTTAGCTTACAAAGTAGTAGGATGGTCGCGATCGGCGGTGCCCTTTCGCATACCCACCACTGGCGGCCAGCAAAAATCGCTGCCCTGGATTAAACACTCACAGCTGGATTGTCCCGCCACCAATTGGCAGGTTATCGTGCGTATGGCACTGGAAATCTTGACCTTCCGGTCCCTGTTCCGCAATACCCGCATGCGGTTAAAGGAAGGCACCAAACTTTCATATCAGCTGGAAATTTTTTTATGGGTAGGGGCCTTGGCCTTCCATTATGCTTTTTTGGCGGTCACCATTCGGCACCTGCGATTTTTTACAGAACCGGTGCCATTTTTCGTCACCCTGGTGGAAAACGTGGACAGTTTCTTTCGCTTGGAAGTATTGTATTCGAACTTTCAATTTGGTTTGCCGGGGGTCTACATATCCGGTCTTGTCCTCTTGGCTGCCGTAACCTACCTGTTTGCAAGACGGATTTTTATACGTCAGGTCAAGTATATTTCTCTGGCGGGCGATTATTTCCCACTGTTTTTAATTTTCGGTATTGCCTTGACCGGTATTCTCATGCGCTATTTCATTAAGATTGATATCTCGGCGGCCAAAGAGCTGACCATGGGACTGGTAACGTTTCGCCCAACCATCCCAGAAGGTGTTGGATCCGTCTTTTATATCCATCTTTTTTTCGTGAGTGTCTTGCTGGCCTATTTTCCATTCAGCAAATTGATGCACCTGGCAGGTATCTTTCTGAGCCCGACCCGCAACCTCACCACCGATACGCGTGCCAAAAGACATATCAATCCCTGGAATTATCCGGTTCCCGTTCATACCTACGAAGAATATGAAGATGAATTCAGAGAAAAAATGATAGAAGTTGGGATACCTGTTGATAAAATGCCCGTGGAAACACCTGCCGCAGAGCCAGCGGAAGAAAAAAGCCAGAGCAAGGATTAAGGAGTAGATTATGGCAGAAGAATTACCCAAACCCGAGCAACTCATCCAGATCGATCATCGGCCGCCCGATACGGACTGGATGGATACACCGATCAATATCCGCCAGGGGATGTACTGTTACGCATCCAATCCGAAAAGTGTGGAATATGTAGGACTTCCCAATGCCCGCGGATGGAATCCGGTTGAAGATGATTGGAGTTTACCTGAAAACTGGCAGGAAATCATCCATCAGGGCTTTAAAGAGCGCCTCGAGCGGTTCAGATCGTTTAAGGTATTTATGGATATTTGCGTGCGCTGCGGCGCCTGTTCCGACAAATGCCACTATTTTATCGGAACCGGCGATCCTAAAAACATGCCGGTGGTCAGAGCCGAGCTTTTACGATCCGTGTATCGCAACGATTTTACCCGGGCTGGCAAAATTTTGGGCAAAATCAATGGTGCCCGACCCATGGGCATCGACGTGTTAAAGGAGTGGTGGTATTACCTGTTTCAATGCTCGGAGTGCCGGCGCTGCTCGGTTTTTTGCCCTTACGGAATCGATACGGCCGAGATTACCATCATGGGTCGTGAGCTGCTGAATCTGATCGGTCTGAACATCGACTGGATTGCAACCCCGGTGGCCAATTGTTACCGCACCGGTAACCACCTGGGCATCCAACCCCATGCATTCAAAGACATGCTCGACTTTTTTGTTGAGGACATCGAGGATATCACCGGTGTGCAGGTGGCGCCGCAATTCAACAAAAAGGGCGCTGATATTCTATTCATTACCCCTTCCGGGGATGTGTTTGCCGACCCCGGTACGTATACCTGCGCAGGATATATGATCCTGTTTCACTATCTGAAGGAAAAATATGGCTTTGACATTACCTGGAGTACATATGCTTCCGAAGGCGGAAATTTCGGTTTTTTCACCTCTCACGAAACCATGAAGCGGCTTAATTCCAAAATGTATGCCGAGGCCAAGCGGCTGGGCGTGAAATGGATTCTGGGCGGAGAGTGCGGCCACATGTGGCGGGTAATCAATCAATACATGGATACCATGAACGGCCCGGCGGATTTTCTGGAAGAACCGGTAAATCCCATCACCGGGACTAAATTTGAAAATGCCAAGTCAACCAAAATGGTGCACATTACTGAATTTACGGCCGATTTGATCAAACACGGCAAGCTTGATCTGGATCCGACCCGCAACGATCATCTCAAAGTTACGTTCCACGATTCCTGCAACCCCGCCCGGGGAATGGGATTGTTTGATGAGCCACGCTATGTGATTAAAAATGTGTGTAACCACTTTTACGAAATGCCGGCCAACACCATCCGGGAGCAGACCTTTTGCTGCGGCAGCGGTGCGGGGCTGAACGCCGGCGAAGACATGGAACTGCGATTGACCGGCGGCCTGCCCAGGGCCAACGCCGTCAAATATGTTCATGAGAAACACGGCGTGAACATGTTGTCAACGATTTGCGCCATTGATAGGGCCGCTCTGCCCGCCCTGATGGAATACTGGGTTCCCGAAGTGGATGTTACCGGCGTGCATGAACTGGTGGCCAATGCCTTGAACCTGGACGGGCAAAATGACAGGACCACCGACCTGCGCGGTGAAGATATTCCGGGAATTGCGGGCGATTCGGAGGAAGAAACTGATGAAGGATAAAAAGATTATCGTTACCGGTGTGACTATTTTCATCATTATCGTAACCTTCCCCTTTTGGTACAACCGGGGAAAAGCTGCTCCTGCACCGGAGCTTGAACTGACGCCGAAAGCCCAAGCGGCCAAGGTGTGTGTGCGATCGACCGAATACATGAAGGCTGAGCACATGCAGTTGTTGGATGTCTGGCGAGAGGCGGTAGTGAGAAAGGGCGAAAGGATTTACGTAAGTCCCGACGGCAAAGAATATAACATGAGTTTGTCCAATACCTGTCTGGATTGCCACTCCAATAAGACGGAGTTTTGCGACCGATGTCATAATTACGCCTCGGTGCGACCCTACTGTTGGGATTGTCATATCGATGATAAGTTGAAGGAGAAATCGTGATGGATAGCAGCAGACGACGCATTTTGCAGTTGTTTGGGCTTTCGTCGCTGGCTCTAGCGACCAGGCCCGTTTTCAATGCCTTTGCCAAAGAGGGGCATGCTGAAAAACCCAAGGTAATCATCAAAGACAGTGAAAAGGCATTAAAGGCCAAACAATGGGCCCTGGTCATAGACACCCGTCAATTCGAATCCGAAGAAGACCTGGAACCTCTGGTGGAAGTCTGCAACAAAGTTCACAACGTTCCCCATTTGTCGGTAAACCGCCATGAAATCAAATGGATCTGGGGCGAACACTTCCACAATGCCTTCCCCGGCAAGGCTGCCAGGTTTTTAAGTGAAGAAGTTGAACACAAACCGTTTCTGGTGTTGTGCAACCACTGCGAAAACCCACCCTGCGTTCGGGCCTGCCCTACCCAGGCAACGTTTAAACGTGAATCCGACGGGATCGTGCTGATGGATTTTCATCGCTGTATCGGGTGCCGGTTTTGCATGGCGGCATGCCCCTTTGGCGCACGCAGTTTTAATTTTCGGGATCCGCGGCCCTTTATCAAAGAAATCAACGATAAATTCCCTACGCGGATGAAAGGTGTGGTCGAAAAATGTAATTTTTGCGCCGAGCGCCTGGCCGTGGGACAACTGCCAGCCTGCGTCGAGGTCTCGCAGGGCAAGCTGACCTTCGGCGATCTCTACGATCCGGAATCGGAGGTCCGGGAACTCATCAAAACCAATTTCACCATTCGACGCAAACAGACATTGGGCACAGAACCATCCGTTTACTATATCGTGTGAGGTTATTATGCTTGAATTAGCAATTAAAGGAAGCAAAAAATACTATGGCTGGATGACGTTTTTGCTGGTCATCATCGGCATCGGTTTTCTGGTCTATTTAAAACAGCTCGATTTCGGTCTGGGCATTACCGGCTTGAGCCGCGATACATCCTGGGGATTTTATATCGCCAATTTTACTTTTCTGGTCGGGGTGGCCGCCGGAGGGGTGATGGTCGTGCTTCCATATTATTTGCATGATTACAAGGCGTTTGGTAAGGTGACGATATTGGGGGAGTTTCTGGCCATTGCCTCGGTGATCATGTGCGTGATGTTTATCCTGGTTGACCTGGGGCAACCCATGCGGGTTATCAATGTCTTCATTTATCCGACGCTGCATTCCGTCCTTTTTTGGGATACCATTGTCCTGAACGGCTATTTGTTCTTAAACCTCGTCATCGGCTGGAATGTGCTGGAGGCCGAACGCAACAATGTCCATTACCAGCCATGGCTAAAACCGCTGATTTATCTATCGATCCCCTGGGCCATCAGCATCCACACGGTAACGGCCTATCTATACTGCGGCTTGCCGGGCCGGGGCTTCTGGATGACCGCCATTTTAGCACCCCGCTTTCTGTCTTCAGCCTTTGCCGCCGGGCCGGCCCTGCTTATTTTGCTGTGCCTGATCATTCGACGGGTGACGCATTTTGATCCCGGACGGGAACAGATCCAGTCCCTGGCCAAAATTGTGGCCTATGCCATTTGTGTCAATGTGTTTTTCTTTCTGTGCGAGGTATTTGTGGCTTTTTACAGCAACATCCCCGAACACATGGATCACATCAAATATCTTTTTATCGGTCTTCAAGGCAAAAGTGCCTATGTCCCTTGGATGTGGGCCTCATTTGCTCTGATGGCCATCGGTATTATTCTGACGGTCAACCCTTTCACCCGCAAAAATGAAGGCGTTCTGGCGGTGGCATGCGTCGTCATATTTTTAGGAACCTGGATCGACAAAGGCTTGGGAATGATTGCCGGCGGGTTTACCCCCTCACCGCTGCATCACGTCAATGAATATATTCCCTCCCTGCCGGAGGTTGTGATCGCACTGGCTGTGTGGGCAACGGGGTTTCTGATACTGACTGCGCTGTTTAAAATTGCGATTGGGGTAAAGGAGGAAGTCGGTCAATAACAAGAGCAGAGCAGCAAAAAGATAAAAAAGGGGCAATCCAAATTTGGGATGCCCCTTTTTTCGTGGGGTAAACGGTTACCACGCATTGGATTACGTTACCATTGTAATTCAGCAAGCTGCAACCCGGTGGCTTTTCTGGTACGAGCCCACCGATCTTTACTTCTGGCTGCTTTCTCACCTGCCATGGCTTTAATGATCTCAAAATAATCCTGTTTATATTTGTCTTTCAAAACTTGCGCTTCCGGCTTGCATCGTACCGCATAAACTGTCTGAATAGATTGATGATCGAAAGCCCGCCACACCTGTTCATCTTTTAATAAAGTATATTTATGTCCTTCAAGCATTGCAATGACTGCTTTTGTATCGAAACCGCCCGCCCTTTCCACGGCCTCTTTATACTGGTACATGATCGTATAGGCCGAGGCCGCCGATGTCGAGGGGTAGCTTTTGTACTTAATACCAAAATCTTCAACAAATGCTATACCTTTGGTGTAGTTATAGGTAAATGGAACCTTCCAGGACCACGGCAAAGCCCCAACCACGCCTTCCATTACTTTCGGTCCGGCGCTTGCAGCCATGCCCAGTGTCAAATTCGGTACTACGATAGACATCTTTTTCTTTAAACCCATTTCGGTGGCCAACTTAACTGCGTCAGCCATATCTTTTCCGAATAATACCAGGACGAGAACCTCTGCCCTTGACGCGGCCGCTTTCGTCAGTGCTTCTTGAAAATTTTTACGCGTGGCACCAGGAAAGGGCGTCAGAACCCGTTTATGTCTTTTTTTATCCAGGGTACGGCTGAACTTCCGGATAGATGCTTCTGTTGTCCAGCCCCAGGTATAGTCAGCAGTCACATAGAAGTATCTTTTACCGGAAAAATGCTCCTTCAAATACTCCGACAACACCTTGGCACCCATCCAGGCATTATAGCATTCTCTGAAAATATATTTATGGCCTTGCACACCCGTTGTGGCATTGGAGTATGTCAACGTTCCAAAATATAATTTTCCCCTTGATTTTGCAGCTTTGCCACCGGCTATGGCTACAGCGCTGGAGGACCCTCCAAAAATCATTTCAACGCCTTCGTTGTCGATTAAGTCTTCGACATTTTTTTTTGCCAGATCCGCTTTTGATTGTGAATCTCTAACGACCAACTCAACATTCCGTCCGAGTATGCCGCCGGCTTGATTAATTTCATCAACAGCCATTTCGGCCGCCCTCAGTTGGGCCAGTCCTTGAACGGAGTAGGGACCTGTCTTAGGATAATTCAATCCGATTTTGACAACCGCGGCACTTGCACCAGTGCTTATGAACAGAAGAATGGATAGCAGAATTAAGGCGCTTTTTACAATTTTTTTATTTTCTCTTTTTATCATTTTCATGTCTCCCGAATAATATGGAATATATCTTTTCAGTACAAGGTTATCATAGGCTGATGTGGTAGCCGTTTAAACCGCCAGTAAGGACTGCCTAGACACCCACCTGTTGCTCCGGTGGCGGATTTTCAGCTTCATTCCACCTTAAAGGCTTCAACCGATGTGGCCAGTTGCTCTGACGTTTCAGACAGCCGCTTAATTGCCACTGCTGTCTGCCGGCTTGCAGCCGAGTTTTGAGCGCTGACCTTGCCCACCTTTTCCATCGTCTTCGTAATGCTATCCGAGGCCTTAGCCTGTTGGGTAGCGGCCATGGAAATTGACTGGATCAACTCTGCCAATTGAGTTGAAACCGTCTCGATTTCCTGTAGCTTATTATGGGCATTGTTAGCCAGATTAGAGCCTTCCACAACACGCTCAATGCTCTCTTCCATACTGTTTCCGGCCTCATTGATTTCTCCCTGAATATTTTTTATCAGGGTATCAATCTGCTTGGTGGCCTTAGTTGACCGTTCTGCCAAGCGTTGAACCTCTTCAGCTACCACCGCGAACCCTCGTCCGGCATCACCGGCCGTGGCCGCCTGGATAGAAGCATTCAACGCCAGAATGGATGTACGGTCTGCAATGTCATTGATTAGCTGAACAATGTTGCCAATCTCCTGTGAACTCTCGCCCAAACGTTTAATTGCACGGGCCGTCTCTTGGGCATTCTCGCGAATAGCCTCCATAGCTTTATTGGTCGATTTCACAGCCTCGGCACCCTCTTTGGCATTTAGCGTTGATTGTTCGGATACTGCCGCAGACTGAACGGCATTTTGGGCTACCTGCTGGATAGAGGCGGCCATCTCGGTAATTGCTGCGATAGCATGCGATATCTGCATGGTCTGGGCCTGGCTCGTTTTTGCCAGCTGTCCGGTTGATAGGTTAACTTTTCGGGAAGTAGCTGTAACCTCTCCAGTAGTCCGCTTAACATTCAGGACAACATCGCTGAGTTGTTCCGCCATGGTATTGAAGGAGTCTGCAATAGCACCGGTCATTTCTGCGGTCACCTCGGCCCGTCTGGTCAGATCTCCTTCTGCCAGCCCGCTGATCTCCTTCAAAAGCTTCAAAATTGAGGTCTGAATGGCATCACGTTCCTCGCGGCTCTGGATCAGAACCAGGGTGTTGTCAAGCATGGCGTTGAGTGATTCGGCCATGGTCCCTAGCTCGTCTTTTGAGGTTACCTCGGCTCGGGCCTCAAATTCACCCATACCGATATTGCTGAAAAGATCCATGATTTTACGTACCTGGACAGTAAGACCACCGGCCAACGCCAGAGCTACCGCCGCCACCAAGATGGCCGCTCCTCCGAACGTAATACCGATGATCCACAACATTTTTACGAGCGGACGTCGAACCTCCTCTAAATTAATCTCGGAAATCAGCGCCCAAGTGATGCCTTTGGGTTTGGCTGCCGTTGGTTCCTGGACGATGATGGGTGACCAGGAACTTAACACCGGAAATCCGCGGTAGTTCTCAATAACTTCGGTGCCGGAGTTACCGATCAGCGCTCTCTGCGAAGCCACCGTATCCACGGCTACCTTGGGGTTCAGGACGGTAGTTTCGAGACCGAGTTGCCGCAAGAAATTTGAGTTGTTGCGCCACAATCTGTCGGCGCCAACCAGGTAGGACTCACCCGTCTCGCCCAGACCCGCACGTTCTTGAACGATAGCGTTGATATGATCCAGCGACAATTGGGCGGCTATGACGAGTTCCACACGATCTTGATGGACCAACGGTTGGGCGACAAAGGCCGCCGGGGCTTTGCGGGCGGGTGCATATCGCTCAAAATCTGCTAACCCGAATTGTTTGGTCTCTAAAACTTCTACTACCAGTCGTGCTAAATTTGTATCTTTATAGGGACCTGTCAGCATGTTTGTCTGATAATCCGGCTGGTGTTCAACTGAGTAAAAGAGATACCCATCCGGATTAAACAGGTAAAGGTCATAGTAGCCGTATTTTTCTTTGTACGTGGTGAAAAAATCTTCCGCTTCATTCACAGCTTTAGGAGCAAACGCCTCACTCACGGAAATATCAGCTATAATGGTCCAATGAACGTTTGGGATTTCCAGAGGAGAATAAGCAGACAAGACCGGTGTGCCTCTGAAGTTGCGAATAATCTTTTCGCCTGTTTTACCGGTCAAGGCTTCGTTCACCGCTGCAGTATCCACCAAATAAGTCGGATCGAGAATAGTACTAT
>JBAVYC010001594.1:0-2065 GCA_049698595.1 Desulfobacterales bacterium
TATATAGCAGTAACCTGTACTTTGCCCTTGAAATCTGGGAATGATGATATCACAACCAATTTCAGGCTTTGAAAATCTGTTGTACGTTGGAGAAATCTGCACTCCGGAAAGAGCGTATTTATTGCAACGCAATAGCAGAGACTGTCAAAAAGCTCAGAAAGACCAATGCCCCAATTTTAATCATTTTTGTGCGCCATGTTTAATAACTTGAGAGTCCAAAGTTCTCAAGTGGTTTATAGATGTAAATTTTAGCAAGCTATTCGTTTATACGTACATAAATTATAGAAGTTAACTCTCAAGATATAAATATATAATGTGTATTAGAAAAAAATATAAACGTACATAGATAATAGTTGACATACATAAAAAAACAATGTATTCTTCCTTTAAATTTCTACTGAAAGGAGGATGCACACATGGACCAATTTGAATCTTATCTTCAATATCAAAAAGAAATTACAGAAACAAAGCTGAAAATCATCACCCGCTTTCAAAAGGGGATCCAAACGAAACCCGATAAACGTACGTCAAAAATAGAGATAGCAAGAAATGTACTTCACATCGCGGGCCAGCCCCTGCACGTTTCGGAAATTATCCGCTTGGCTCAAAGAGACTTTCAGGTAACACTGGACCGTGATTCAATTGTTTCCGCTATTTTAAAAAAAGTTAACGCCGGCAAATCGTTTATCCGAACAGCCCCCAATACCTTTGCGTTGAAAGAATGACTTCTGATTGCTGCGCGGCAAGGGGAGTCACTATCTACCTTCAACGACAAGGGGGATGTCATGATAACAGAAATTAGCCTTATTTTGTCGCGTTTCAGGGATTGTTTTAGCAGAGCTGCTGCCTTTAACTGGTTTGTGATCGTCATCATGGGCTTTATTCTCAGGCTCGATCATCATGGTGTGACTTCAATGATTCGTTGGTTGGGCTTAAAACCTTCACTTTATACGGGGCTGCTATGGTTTTTTAGAACTTCTTCCTGGCACTTAAAAGGCATTCAGCAACGATGGTGGGAAATTGTTCTGTCTCATTGTCCGGTGCTTACGGTAGCGGGTCGACACCTCATTGTCGGCGATGGCATCAAGGTGTCTAAGGAAGCACAAAAAATGCCGGGAGTCAAAAAACTACATCAAGAATCGGATAATTCGGGCAAACCACCATATATATACGGCCATCACCATGGAGTATTGGGGATTTTGGCTGGTTGGGTAAAAAAAAATCTTTTGTATTCCCCTATGTGCCGAGCTCCATGAAGGCGCAGAAAGGCTTCGCAAGTTTCAGAACAAGTTGCCGCCAACCGTCAATGGTAAAGACAAAGTAAGTGTCACCACCCTGATGGCTTCGATGGCTGTCGCCTTGGTAAAAGGCCTTGATGCGAAATGCATCGTTGTACTGGATGCCTATTTCGCAGTCGGACCCGTATTGCTAATTTTAAAAGGACTGCTCGACTCAAATGGTAAACGGTTAGCACACCTCATTACGCGAGCTAAAAAAAATGTTGTCGGCTATAAAGATCCACCGCCCAGAACCGGTAAACGAGGAGCGCCCAGAAAGTACGGTGAAAAACTGAAGCTGATTCAGTTATTCGAGAATAAACGTAACGAGTTTCAAGAGGCCGTCATCGAAATCTATCGGGAGAAAAAGACCATACTTTTTCTTTGTCTCGATCTGATTTGGAAGCCCATCAAAGAAAAAGTTCGATTTGTTTTGGTTATCGACGGAGGTGAAATGTTCATTTTGATGTGCTCAGATTTGACGCTGTCACCTCAGGATATCATTAGAGCATACAGCTATCGTTTCAAAATTGAGGTCAACTTTAAAATCTTAAAGCACTTGATGGGCGCTTTCTTCTATCACTTCTGGACCAGCGTCTGGCCTAAAATAGGTAAACGCAATGAAAGTGATTTGTCCTCGATCGGTACACAGTCGGAAAAGTTAATCGCGCAAGCAACCGATGCCATTGAAGGCTTTGTAAATTTTGGCTGTATTGCCACCGGTATTCTACAAATCCTTTCTCTGAATTTTCATCAGGGTATCTGGAAAAACTATCGCGGATGGTTGA
>JBAVYC010001595.1:0-2341 GCA_049698595.1 Desulfobacterales bacterium
TCGCCGCACAACTCTCAAATAGTATCGAAGGGCCACCTATCAATGCCATGCAGGTGGACGCTCGTTCTTCGCGCCGCTGATGGCCACGTTATCTAATTGTGATCTCCAACATATACGCCGAAGATGAAGACTCTCAGAGCTTGTAATATCATCATCATCATTTACAGCTCTTAGGGTTGAGGTGTTGCTATCTGCTATATATCTAAAATAATAACAATGGGTTAAAGCTAAAGATAACCAAATGAAATCTTCACTTTGGCCATTAAGAGAAAAATGCCCTTTCCCTGGCTGCCCTATATTTTGGCAACCCTTTCAATAAAATCCTGCAAAGCTGTGACCGGATCTGACAATGGTATGTGATAATATTTTCTCAAATAAAGGAGGAAATATTATGAACACCGACCTGATGAAACCGGAATCAATGACAAAAGATCAGCTTGAATATATCAAAAAAGAAATTAAAAAGACCTATCTGTACCTTATCAGCCACACTGAATTTGATCCAAATGTGGTTGAGGTAATGAAACTATCTGCCTTAACGGATGTGCAAAGAAGGTATGAGGCAAGAGAGCCTTGGTAACTTTTTGCATCTATGACCATTTTTGGGAAAATGCCATCTTTCGCTTAGGCTCGCTACCTGCCGTAGCAGGACACGGTGTTGCATTATCGATTTTTGAAGTTTAGATAGTCCCTTGCCCATATTTGTGCCTTTTTTATGGGGAACAAATAAAAACGTATGCATGCGAGATGCCAATTGAAAGGCGCTGTGAAAATTGGGAAAATATCAGGCCCGGCCTTTCTTGGTGAGGAAGGAATTGACGGGAGTTGCCGGTTTGTATATTATGAGTTGAATTCGACTCGTAATTATGCTGAAGCCATCGACAAGCTAAAGCTATATCTGCCTTCACAAAAATTCCAGTGTTGCAACAAGGGTGAACCGCCAAATTTTGAAAAATGATAACATCTCAGCAATATGTGCAGTTACCATTTAATACCTTATCAGCCTGAAAGCAATTTTTCACGACCGTGATAAATTGCACGGGATTGGCTGGAGAGTGAGTACCCTAAAACCGGTCGAATAACAGGAGGTGCAATTTATGAAACGAAGAATAAAAGCCGGAAAACGGCGCAATTCAGGGCTCAGCCTCAACGTGCTGACAGAGGACGAGGCCCGCGAAATTCATCTGTCTACCCTGGAAGTAATGAAGGACGTCGGTGTTTTTGTCGAGAATGATAAGGCGATGGATGTGTACGACGGCGGCGGTTGTCATGTCGATCGCAAAAATAAAGTTGTAAAATTTCCGCACTGGGTTGTCGAAGAGGCCATTCAAGCGGCGCCTTCAACCTTTTGTGCCTGTGGACGCAGACCGCAAGACGATGTTCTGCTTGAAGACAACCGGGTTACCTTTACCAACTTTGGTGAGGGAATTATGTTTGTAGATCCCTATTCAGGAGAACGCCGAGATACAACCAAAGCAGACATTGAAAAAGCGGCCCGCATCATTGATTCGCTCGAGCATATAGAGACGTATGAACGGGCGATGTGTTCGCACGACAAACCGCCCGAGGTTCAAGCGCTTCACAATGCCGAAGCATCATTGACGAATACCTCAAAGCATCATTGGCTGGGTCCGGTCGACGCATTTCAGGCCCGCAAAATTATCGATATTTGTGCTGCCATCGTCGGCGGCAAGGAGCGTTTGCGAGAACGGCCGCTGCTGTCCTTTGTTACCTGCCCGATCAGCCCCTTGAAGCTGCCCGAACATCACTGCGATATCATTATGGAGGCCGCGGAAAACGGCTTGGGGGTCAATATTATCGGAATGGCCATGGCCGCAGCATCCGGTCCGGTCCATCTGGCGGGCACCCTGGTCATTCAAAACTCTGAAGTTTTGTCGAGCCTCGTCCTGAGCCAGTTGACCTGTAAAGGAACCCCTTTTGTCTACGGCAGTTCTACCTGCCCTTTGGATTTGCGAATGGCGACAGCCTCGGTGGGCTCTCCCGAAACCGGGGTTATCAGTGCGGCGGTTGCGCGTTTAGCGCGGTATTACAGTTTGCCGTGTTTTGTCGCCGGCGGCTAGGGCGACAGCAAAGTGGTCGACTACCAGTCGGGTTTCGAAAAGACCATTACCGGCATTTTACCCGCGTTGGCAGGTGCCAACGTCATTTACGGGTTGGGAATGCTGGAGATGGGAATCACCTTCGACCTGGCTCAACTGGTGCTGGATCATGAGACCGCCGGTATGATCCTGCATTCACTGCGAGGTGTTGCGGTCAATGATGAGACCCTGGCCGTGGATGTCATTAAAGAACTGGGGATCGGCAAAGATTACCTTTCGCA
>JBAVYC010001596.1:0-1661 GCA_049698595.1 Desulfobacterales bacterium
GAAAATTCCTTCAAGGCCTTGACAACCAACGTTTCATTTTCGACATCCAGACCGGCGGTGGGTTCATCCAGCAGTAAAATGGGTGCATCTTTGACAAAAGCGCGTGCCAGCGCCACCCGCTGGGCCTGCCCACGAGAAAGTCCCTGCCCATGTTCTCCTACCAGGGTATCAAGCCCCTCGGACATATACACTGAAAAATCGAGCACCCCGGCGCGGCGTGCGGCCTGCTCAATTTCATCAGCGGATGCTTGCGGTCGTCCCAGAAGAATATTTTCTTTTAGGGTTCCGTGAAACAGGACCGGTTGTTGCCCGATCCAGGCGATGTTCTCACGCCAGCTATCGGGCGCCAAAGCGGCCAAGGGGATATCATTGACCAGGATTCGTCCCTTGTCCGGCTGTAAAAAACCCAACAGCAAGTTGAGTATCGTGGTTTTGCCCGCCCCGCTGACACCGACTAGGGCCACCTGCTCTCCCGTCTTGAGATCGAAACTCGCCCCCCGCAAGGCGGGCAGTCGGCTGTTATCATATCCCAGATAGACATCCCGGCATTGGATGTGGATAACATCGCTCTTTAAAGAAACGGTTAAATCAGCCGGTGCCTTCGGTCGCGGAACCGCGAATATCTTTAAAATTTCTTCAGCGGCTCCCGCGGCTTCGGCCCGGGCATGATAGTGGGTGCCCAGTTCCCGTAACTGGAGATAAAAATCCGGGGCCAGTAAAAGGATAAAAAATCCAAGGTCTAAACTCAGCGGTTTTCCATAGAGCCCGAAAGAGAAGTAGCCGAGATAACTCATCCCCAGGTAAATTGCCACCAGGGCAATGGAGACAGAACTGAAAAATTCCAGAACCGCCGATGACAAAAAGGCCACGCGCAGGACCGCCATGGTTTTTATGCGATAATTATTTGATACCTCGGCAATGGTTTTCTCCACACCCTTGCTGCGGTCAAATAGTTTCAGGGTAGGCAATCCCTGCAGCACGTCTAAAAAATAGGCGCTCATGCGGGCCAACGCCTGGAAATGACGCTGACTGATGCTTTCAGCCCCCATACCCACCAGGATCATGAACAAAGGGATTAACGGAGCGGTTACCAACAGGAGGGTTCCGGCCGCCCAGCTGTAAGGAAATACAAACGCCAGAATCGCAGCGGGAATCATCACCGCCAGGGCAAGTTGAGGTATATAAAAAGCATAAAAATCGTGTAATCCCTCCACCTGCTCCAGCGCAGCACTGGCCAATGCACCGGTACTTTGGCGGCTTGTGTAGGCAGGCCCCAGAGAAAAGATGTGCTCTAAAAGAGCCATCCGGACTTCCTGCCGAATTTTGGCACCGGCATGAAAACCGCATACTCCTCGGGCCCAGCTTAAAAGAGACCGCAAGATGATAATGCCAACAAGCACAATAAAAAATGGCATGAGTGCGTCAATGGCACGATTTTCCATAAATGCGCCGTGAATGATACGGGCTAGAAATCGGGCCTGAAAAATGAGCAGCACACCGCCGCTCAGGCCCAGTCCCACGGAAACCAGGATCCAGCTACGAGCTGCGCCGACCCTTTTAAACAACCAGCGTAGGGCTGTTTTGTTGGATAACTTTTTCCCAGGTAGCATATGAAATTTGATTGACAAGTCGTATTTGAATATAATAGATCTACATTTGCT
>JBAVYC010001597.1:0-3550 GCA_049698595.1 Desulfobacterales bacterium
GAAATTGCATATACTGGCAAGGTATCTAACATTTCGTAAAGGCTCAAATCTTCATCAAAATCAGGATTATCACAAATTTCTCTCAGCGTTGAGTATTCTCGATTTCTCAATGCCTGCAAACCCTTTATGCGCCTTTCTGACAAAATTATCCTCCCAATTTTAAATCTTGACCGCATAACGTTCTTTATATATTAATAATTTGCCGCCATATTAGATTATTCTCACCACATTCGTTTAAAAACCACTAAAAAGGGGCGTGCTCCATGACTCAAGAAGGTTTTAAGCGTAAGCTCGCCGCTATCCTAAGTGCAGATGTTGAAGGCTACAGCCGACTCATGGACGACAATGAGGAAGCAACTGTCCGCACAATCACCTCATACCGCTCCGCTATCACCGACCTTGTTCAACAATTTCGTGGTCGTATCATTGACACACCAGGGGACAACATCCTGGCAGATTTTACCAGTGTCGTTGATGCCGTGAACTGTGCGGTGGAAATCCAGCGAGACCTTGCTGAACGGAATGCTGAACTACCTGATAACCGCAAGATGCAGTTTCGTATCGGTGTCAATCTCGGGGATGTCATTGACGAAGATGGCCGCATTTACGGCGATGGTGGTAATATAGCCGCCCGTGTGGAGTCTCTGGCGGAGGCCGGAGGTATTTGCCTATCCGGCAGGGCGCATGACCAGGTCGAAAACAAACTGGGATTGGAATACGAAGACCTTGGAAAGCATGAGGTTAAAAATATTTCGAGACCGATACAGGTTTACCGGGTACTTTCCTATCCCGGGGCAACAGCGCATAGGGTCGTTCAGGCCAAAAAAACTTTAGGACGAAAGTGGCGTAAAATAGGTTTTACAGCAGCGGCGATCGTTATAGTTGCCGTGGCACTTGGAATCTGGCAGTTTTACGCTCACCGTCCTGATATTGAACCCGCCTCTATGGAAAAGATGGCCTTTCCGCTGCCGGACAAGCCATCCATTGCGGTGCTTCCTTTCGATAACCTTTCAGGTGACAAGGAACAGGATCCCATCGCCGACGGTCTTACCGAAGATATCATCACGTCGCTCTCCCGGGTTCCAGACCTCTTCGTGATCGCGCGCAATTCCACCTTCACTTACAAGGGCAAGCCGGTGAAAGTGCAGCAAGTGGCTGAAGAACTCGGTGTTCGCTATGTCCTTGAAGGTAGCGTGCAAAGATCAGGGGATAATCTGCGCATCACGGCTCAGCTGATTGACGCTTTAAAAGGGAATCACCTCTGGGCCCACCGCTTTGATCGACGGGCTGAGAACTTCTTTGCCATGCAGGATGAGATCACCCGTGAAGTGCTAATCGAGCTACGGGTCAAACTGACAGCAGGCGACTTCGCTCGTACAGTGAGCCGGGGCACGGAGAGTCTGGAGGCCTGGCTGTTGCGCAGTCAGGCCTATGCGCTGGCCACGAAGCGCACCCAAGAGCATGTTCTCAAGGGCCGCAAGCTCTATGAGAAGGCGGCTGAGATAGACCCAAACTATGCAAGGGTTTGGGCTGGGCTCGCCTGGACATATAGGGTCGAAGCGCGGTTGGGCGGCTGGGTAATGTCCCGCAAAGAGGCGCTGGCCAAAGCACTTGAGATCGCCGAGCACGCCATGGAGATCGACCCAAAGGAGCCATTCTGCTATATTCATCTGGCGGATATTTATCTGATCAAAGGAGAGCATGATCGAGCTTTGGCACATGCCGAAAAAGCTGTCGACCTGGCACCCAGCTATTCTTCTTCGATAGGTGCTCTGGCCTGGCAGTCGTTCTGGGTCGGTGAATTTCAGCGATGCGTGAATGCTTTTGCTCGAATGAAACGGCTCAATCCGCACTATCCGGCTGCCTATCTTGGGGTCGAGGGTGGGGCCCTCCTTTTCCTCGGTCGGCACCATGACGCCATCACCACTTTGAAAGAAGCCATTAGACGCATGCCCACCAACTGGATGGCGCATGCCCGCCTGGTAGCAACCTACGCTGATTCTGATCGTATGGAAGATGCCAAGTCAGCCGCAGCGGCGCTCCTCGAAACGCGTCCAAATTTCACCGTTGACAACTTCATGAAGACCCAACCCTTCAAGAAGAAAGAGCACAAAAAGTGGTTTCGGGATTTGCTTCTAAAAGCCGGTCTGCCTGAAAATCCGCCACTTCCCCTGCCTGACAAACCCTCCATTGCCGTGCTGCCTTTTGCTAATATGAGCGGCGATCCCGAACAGCAGTATCTCTGCGATGGCATCACAGAACAGATCATAACCTCCATATCGAAGGTGCCTTATATCTTTGTTATTGCTCGCCAATCCAGCTTCGCCTTCCGTGATAAACAGCTAACCGTTCAGCAAATCGCCAGGGAACTCGGGGTGAGATATATTCTCGAGGGCAGCCTGCAGCGTTCCGGCGAACGAATACGCATCAATGTTCAGCTGATTGATGCGACTTCGGGACACCACATTTGGGCGGAAAATTATAACCGTAAAGTGGACGATATATTTGCAGTGCAGGACGACATCTGCAAAAACATCATGGTGGCTTTGCGGGTCAAGCTGACCATGGGAGAGATGGCGCGAATAAATGCCGATACGGTGACCAACATCAGGGCTTATGAAAAATATCTTAAAGGTTTTGAACATTACTGGCGAAGAACCAAGGAAGATTCCCTCATCGCACAACAATTATTCCAAGAGGCTATCACCCTGGATCCTGAATTCATTATGCCATATATTTTGGTAGGGTGGACTCATTTGGATGAAGTCTGGTTCCGAATAACCGATAAACCGTCCGAGTCTATTGCCAAAGCTGAAGCAATGGTCCAAAAAGCCATTGCCATTCATGGTATGACTGCCATGGCGAATAGTCTGCTTAGCATGATCTATATAGAGAAAAAAGATATAGACAAAGCGATTGCCCATGGCGAGAACGCCGTGAAACAGACGCCAAGTAGTGCCACCCCTTACTTTATTCTGGGGATGGCATTGAGATATAATGGACAATATGAAGAATCCATTTCAAGTATTAAAAAAGCCATTCGGCTGAATCCATCAAGTCCAATTGTTTATCTGAACAATCTATCATGGGCCTATCTTGGTTCCCAACAATACGAAAAAGCGATTTCCACCTGGAAGGAGGCTGTTGAGCGCAACCCTGACTATCTTTTCGCTCATATGGGTTTGACTGCTGCCCATTGGCTCAATGGTTCAGAAGCTGAGGCGCGGCAGTCTGCTAAACAGGTCCTCAGGATTTATCCAAAATTTACGGTAGGTTATGGGAGAAAAATATTTGTCTATAAAGTTGAAGCAGATCAGGAGCGAATATATGGCGCCATGCGCAAGGTAGGATTGCCGGAATAGTAACCACAATGATATAGCTAATGTCATTTTAGGCTTATTTGCCGTTATGAAACCTGTGGATACCTCCAACAAAGCTTGAATTTTTACAGGTTAAAAATATTTAAGATATCATTGATCGCTGGTCGGAATGCAAAATCCCCGATGGCCACTTGAAAATCCCCCACCTGTGGCCGGGTCAAAATCCCCCA
>JBAVYC010001598.1:0-1656 GCA_049698595.1 Desulfobacterales bacterium
CGACTGAATTTACGGATCGGGCGATACATCTGGCCGGGCAGCTTGGCAGCCAGGGGGCCGCTGTGACCGGGATCCTTTCGATCATCGTTTTTGTGATCGCTACCATTTATCTGGCGCGAATGATGCAGAGCCAAAGCGATGGGCCGGCGCGCAGCATTTGGTTGGTCAAGGGACTGCTGGCTACGATTTTAGCGCTCCTGGCGACATCCAAGGCTTTCTTGCCGCAATACCTTTTGTGGGTTTGCCCGTTGGCCGCTCTTTTGGCCCATAGTCACCAACCGCGGCTCAGCCGTGTCGGCTGGCACCTGTTTTGCGTTAATCTGATCAGTGTTGTCGTGTTCTTTTTCTTTTATCCGGATCTAATCGAGATGCATTTTTTGCCCGGGTTACTCGTGCTGATTCGCAACGGATACGTGGTTTGTTTGGTGATATATCTTCTACTGCCTGATATGTCGGTTGCCGCTCAGCGGGAGCCGCTTTTGCGAATCACGCCGCGTGCCAGAAAATATCTCATTTACATACCGGTGGTGTTATTATTCGCCTGGGGGACAATCGCGGCGTTTCGACCGGTGAGAAATGCCGATGTCTGGATGCATCTGCGGGTGGCCGCTGATATCGTCGCTACTGGTGAAATTCCACGCATTGACCAGTATTCGGCAGTTGCCGCCGGTCGGCCGCATTTAACCCATGAGTGGCTCAGTGCGCTTTTTTTCCTGGGGATATACAAACTCGGCGGCGGCCAGGCGCTTTCCGTCTTTCGCGCCTTAACTGCGCTGGCCATGCTGCTCTTGCTCTGGTTCAGTCTGGAAAAGCGGGCTCGCAGCTTTATTCTAACAGCTCCCATACTGGCACTTGCGGCCTATATTATTCTCGAAAGGGTGTTTGTGCGACCCCATGTTTTTACGCTGCTGTTTTTGTGCATTTGGGTCTTTTCCCTGGAGCACTGGCGTCGCGAGCGCCGACTGCGTTATCTGATTATCCTCGTTCCGCTGCAGATCCTCTGGGCAAACCTGCATGGGGGATACATCATTGCGCTGGTATTGGGCGGAATGATGACCGCGATTGTGGCCCTTCTCGCCTTGTGCCCATCCTGGTCAAAAAACGAACGCTATTCGTGGTTTGATGTGGGGACGCTTGCAGCCCTAACGGCCGCCTGTCTGGTCGCGAGCCTTATCAATCCGCATGGCCTGCGTTTGGTGGAATTTTCGTTGACCACGAGTCTGGCCAGCGATTATATCAAACAGTTTGTTTATGAATGGGGCAGTCCTTTGGCGGATAAGTACGTGCGCCGCGCCTATGGATTCGATGTGGTGTTTTCCATTTTTATCCTGATGTGGCTGGGGCTGGCCTTAAACGTTAAGCGACGGCCCCTGTTGGATGCGTTCTTCGCGCTGTTGGCCACGGTGATGACCATACAGGCCATTCGGTTTGTTTCGTTTATCGGCATATTAGGCTTTCCCGTCACGGTACGTGCCTGGCAGGCGCTTGCCGACACCCAGGCAAAGCCGTTTCTGGTTAAACGGCACCCTTATATCGAGGTGGCGCTAATCGGACTTATTTTGGCATCGACCCTAATTTACGGATTTCCCTATGATAAATCCACCCATCGGCCCATCGGCTGGGGGTTTGGCGGACGTCTGCCTTTCCAAACAGTTG
>JBAVYC010001599.1:0-1885 GCA_049698595.1 Desulfobacterales bacterium
GTAGATAACTGAACACAGACTTTTCACAAGGAACGTTTGCTATGGCGACAACGAAAGTCCTGCTTGTTGATGACGAGTCACGCATCTGTCAAAGTGTTACATATTTACTTAAAGCCAAGAATTATGAAGTCGTTACCGCTGCTTGCGGTCAGGACGCGTTAAATTTAATAGCTGATAACAAATTCGACCTAGCCATTTTAGATGTCCACCTCCCCGACATGCTGGGAACCTACCTGATGAGTGATATCAAAACTCAGCACCCCAACACCATTTTTATCATTATCACCGGCGATGCAGATGTCGACTCAGCAGTAGCGGCACTGAAATGCGGTGCTTATGACTACTTAAGAAAACCTTTCGAATTTGAAGAGCTGCTTACCACTATGGAAAATGCCCTCAGTCAGAAGGCGCTGAAACAAGAAAAAGATCAAATAAAAGAACAATTGGTCCTTACCGAAGAAAGGTACCGTTATCTGGTTCAAAACAGCCCGGATATCATCTACACATTGGACGCCAATGGCAACTTCACCTTTTTAAATGACGCCATTGTGCACTTGCTGGGATTCAAGGCCGATGACCTGATCGGAAAATGTTTTACTACGATGGTCTGGGAGGAAGACCAAGAGAAAGCTCGATCGTGTTTTTCAGAACACAAAACGTTAACTCGTATATCTTCCGAAGTTGAATTGCGGCTCAGTTTAAATGGCGACGAAAAAAGAGAAAGTTACGGCGCCAAATACATCACTGCAGAGGTCAAATCCATCGGGATTTTAGAGGGGACATCCGCCAATGGTGGCAATCGGTTTGTTGGCATTCATGGCGTCATTAGAAATATCAGCGAAAGACTACGACTGCAATCCAAGCTAAGAAAAGCGGAACGGATGGAATCCCTTGGCACACTTGCCGGTGGAATTGCCCATGACTTCAATAACCTGTTGATGGGCATTCAGGGACGATCGGCATTGATTACAATGGATCTGGGACCGTCGCATCCAATTCAAGAACACCTGCGGGCGATAGATGAACACATCCGCAGTGGTTCCCACTTAACAAAGCAGTTGCTGGGTTTTTCACGTGGTGGAAAATATGATGTTTCGCCAACAGACATCAACAAATTGATCCATGAAAGCGCCGAAATGTTTGGCCGTACAAGGAAAGAGATCGTTATCGAGACTAAATTCCATGACGACACCATTGTTACCGAGATCGATCGGGGACAAATCGAGCAGGTATTGCTGAACTTGTATGTCAACGCCTGGCAAGCGATGCCCCACGGGGGACATTTGCGTTTGGAAACCCAGATGATTGTTTTAGACGAAGAAGCACCTCAAAATTATGGTCTGACACTGGGGAATTATGTTCATTTGATGGTTCAGGATACCGGGGTGGGCATGAGTCAATCCACCATCCGACGAATCTTTGACCCATTTTTCACCACCAAACAGAAGGGCCGGGGAACCGGGTTGGGTTTGGCATCAGCATACGGAATCATCAAGAATCATGGCGGAAGAATCAGCGTTGATAGTGTAATTAATCGTGGAACGACATTTCACATCTATTTGCCGGTATCAGAAAAGCCCGTGTCCAATGAAATCACCCCCGACCGAACAATATGCACGGGTTCAGAGACAATCTTATTGGTTGACGATGAAACAATGATCATTGATGTGGGTAGGTCATTACTGGAAAAGTTGGGTTACAGGGTGATTGATGCAAAAAGCGGTGAAGAGGCGTTGGACATTGTTCGTCATAATGGATCAAGGATTGATCTAATTATCCTGGATATGATTATGCCAGGCATGGATGGAGGGAAAACATTCGATCGCATTCATGATCTTTATCCACAAATTCCAGTGATCCTTTCCAGTGGATATACCCTTTCCGG